>NZ_CAWQNB010000020.1:0-38878 GCF_963896135.1 Proteus sp. G2609
TGATTAATTACCCGCCAAAACTGGCGATATCTAATCTGGTTAACAGCCTTAAAGGGGTATCGAGTCGATTACTTCGACGTGATCGTCCTGATATTGCCCAACGTGATTACTACAAGGGGGTTCTTTGGTCGCCGAGTTATTTCGCGGGGAGTTGTGGTGGCGCACCAATATCTATTATCCGCCAGTACATTGAGCAACAGGAAACACCGAGTTAGTTAAAAAACCGCGCCTTATATCCCCGACCTGAAGGACGGGGTTTTACGGTGCTTTGGATAAAATGAAATTATTCTGCCACTATCAATAATAATTTATTGAAAAATTCCGCTAAATTGCTCATTATTCCCAAGTCGGCATATGCCGTCTTTATAGAAGGTAAAACAAACTGTATGGAATGGATCGTAGATCCGACGATATGGGTAGGTCTTTCCACCCTTATTGTTCTCGAAATCGTACTTGGTATTGATAACCTTGTTTTTATTGCTATTCTAGCAGATAAACTCCCAGCAAAATTAAGAGATAAAGCACGTATCACAGGATTATTGTGTGCTCTTATTATGCGGATTGTACTGCTATTTAGTCTCTCTTGGCTTATCACCCTAACCAAACCTCTTATCACACTGTTTGATCATCCTTTCAGTGCCAGAGACTTAATCATGCTCCTCGGAGGGATATTCTTACTTTTCAAAGCCACAATGGAGCTTAATGAACGGCTAGAAGGTAAAGATCATAACGAGGGAAAACAACGTAAAACCACGAGTTTTTGGTCTGTTGTTGCGCAAATTATTGTACTAGATGCTGTATTCTCTCTAGACTCTGTTATCACTGCGGTAGGGATGGTTGACCATCTCGGCGTTATGATTGCTGCTGTAACTATTGCGATGTTCTTGATGATCCTCGCAAGTAAGCCATTAACCACATTTGTCAATAATCACCCAACTATTGTTATTTTATGTTTAAGCTTCTTATTGATGATTGGTTTTGCCTTAGTTGCAGAAGGGTTTGGCTATCCAATACCTAAAGGCTATTTATACGCTGCCATTGGTTTCTCTATTATGATAGAGATATTTAACCAACTCGCACAGTTTAACCGCCGACGCTTCTTATCAGCTTCTCGCTCTTTGCGTGAACGTACAGCGGAAGCGGTATTGCGCATTATTAATGGTAAACCAGAAGCCTCTGAACTTGACCCTCACACTTCTGATTTAGTTGCTAATACAGAAGAGGTGTTTGATCCTCAAGAGCGCCAAATGATTGTGCGCGTTCTGGGTTTAAGCCAGCGAAACGTCAATAGTATTATGACTTCACGCCATGATGTTGAATATGTTGATCTAAAAGCCACCCAAGATGATATTCGCCAATTACTAGAAGAAGATCCCCATTCTCGTCTCGTTATTACCGACGAAGAAAATAGCGACGAACCTATTGGCGTGGTAAATGTTATTCAATTATTAAATCAACAGTTACGTAATGAACCATTAGATTTGCGTTTATTAATTACACAACCCTTAATCTTCCCTGAGGGGTTATCACTATTACAGGCATTAGAACAATTCCGTAATGCTCATACTCACTTTGCCTTTGTGGTTGATGAGTTTGGCTCTGTCGAAGGCATTGTTACCTTAACCGATGTAATGGAAACCATCGCCGGTAATTTACCAGTAAGTACAGAGGAAAATGACTCTCGCCACGACTTAGTACAGAATGAAGATGGCTCATGGACTGTCAATGGTTTTACACCGCTGGAAGACTTAGTGCTTTATATTCCTATTAAGTTGGATGAAAAACGTGAGTATGAAACCTTGGCTGGCTTATTGATGGAACATTTACAACGCGTTCCTGCCGTCGGTGAAAAAGTGGTTATTGATGGTATTGAATTTGAACCATTAGATGTACACAATCACCGTATTAATAAAGTACGTATTGTTGAACCAACACCTGAAGACGAAGAAAATGTCGACGAAGCTTAATTTCTATTAAATAACCAAATATCCGTCTCTAAGGCGGATATTTTTTATCTGAAAATGATGCTTAATAAAAAACGGGCTTTGTCTATGCATAACAAAGCCCGTCAATAGAATGAAAAATAAAGTAGATAAAGCTAACTTTATTTCAATAATTTATTGATGATCAACCTAATGTGCTGGGTACCAGTATTTCCGTTGCAACAATCACAATCACAAGCCCGACCAATACTGGCACAGAAACGCGTTTCATCACTTCAAAAGGTGAAATTTTTGCCATTCCTGATACAGCAACCACCACACCCGATACAGGTGATAAAGTCCGTCCTAAGTTTGATGCTTGTAACATCGGAATAGTTAAGTAAGCAGGATTCACACCCATATTACTTGCTAAGCGCGGAATTAATTCAACGAAAGCATAGAAAGGCGCATTCCCTGAGCCGGTTGTCATTGCCGCGAGCATGGTAATTAAGACTAATGCAATCATCATAACAATCGCCCCTGAGCCTAATGATTGTGCGCCATCAATTAACGCGTGAATAAAGCCAACTGTTGTTAAACCTTGCGCAAAAACCCCTGCGGCAACTAATAACATTACCACTTGGGCAAATGCATCAGCCATACCACGGTAAGCAACTTCTAAACCGGCAAAAACTTCTTTAGCACTAAAGCTACGGATAAATTCAATAACCGCAGATAACATCATGCAAAGAATAATAATGGCAACAATATGAAGCTCTGGTAACCATTTACCATCAAAAACTAATACACCAATAATAGGTGTGAAAGGTAAAATCGCATAGAAATTAGGGGCGTGAGTTTTGATTTCGTTCACATCTAACATCTCTGTTTCGATATGCTCTTTACGATCAAGATAACGTTGCCAGAAAAAGTGAGCAATACACATCCCAAGAATTGCGGCAATAGAGATAGGCAGTGTTGTTTTAAAAGCAAAATCAATAAGTGGCATTTCAGAAGCTTGTGCCGCTAAAATCACGTCACCAGAGGTTGGCGCTAAAATAATTGATGCAGGTGAAGCACAGATAGCCGCCGCCGCACCACGACTAATTCCCATATTGACCATCACTGGGAATAAGGTCGCCATCAATAACACACCAAGACCTGTTGCGGATGAAACAGCTAATGACATTAAACATGCAACAATATAAGCCGCTACCATTAAAAGATAAGGTGAGTTGATCATTTTTAATGGGCGTGAGGCAAGTTTCACGACCACGTCATTGGCACCAATATGAGTCATATAAGAAGCAAACCCACATAGCACCATGATCATCATCCCCAGATCACCACCACGGCTCATAAGTAGATTTTTTACATACTCAACAATATCGATTAAGCGATAACCGGTACTTGTGACACTGGCTGGTAATACTGATTTGCCCATAATCACACTGATGATAAGCAATAATAGCCCACCAGTAAGTAGCACACCTGTTGGCGAATATCCCTTAACAATGTAACGCCCAACACCCACAGCGACGAGGGCGCCGATAAGAATTTCAATCATGTATAGTTCCTGTCTACGATAGTTATTTATAAAATGAAGCTTTTTGTTTTTATCATCATTTTTTTGCATTTAGTGCAATGGACACACTCTGCCCAAAGGCAACGTTGCAGTGTATGACATATATCAAAAAAAACGACTATTTTTTTACATGTAAACAGTACGAATGAGTATTTTTTAGGCAAAAACTGAATTAAATGATAAACATAATGCACTATGAGCATAATTTAATCATTTTATCCATTTTCTGTTAACGGTGGTAGGGAACCGGGAACGGGGATAAGAAACGTAATGCAGCATCTGTGTTCCACAGATATTGTTTAATATAAGAGAAGAGATTATTAATCATAAATTAATAAAATCAATTTATTAGCCAAAAAACAAAACAAGGTGGAATAAAAATTTATTCCACCTTGTTAACAACTTTAAAAATTATATTTTTTTCAATAATTGATTAAGCGCTTTAACTTCGGGGCTATCATCTTGCTTATTTAACCAATTATCTATGGCCTGTTTTGCTTTTTGCTGTAATTGATCACGTAGTAATTTTTCAACGTTAAACTCATATTGGATAGCATTCCAATTACCATACAATCTTAATGGAATATCTATTTTGGCCAGTTGGCGAATAAATTCATTCTCTTTGCCCCAACCTTTTTTGATATTAACCATCAGCATCACATCTAGATTATGACGTTGTAGATCTAATTGACCTTGCCCGCTGATCTGATAAGCACTTGCTTGAGCATCTAACTGATTTAACGTCACTCGGCCTTTAGGCGCTAGTTTAAACTGGGCAATCACACTATCGGCTTTGGTATAGTTCTCAATATCTTCAGGGTAAACCACTTGATCGGTTGTTTGTGCAATAGATTGCTGGATCACTTGTGGAATATTTAATCCTAGCATTTTAAATTCGCTTAATGAGGTATCCAGTGTGCCCTGCCAGCTATTAAGAAACGCGTTGCGATTATATCCGGCACCTTCTAGATGCCCTTTAGCAGAAATTAAACCGCTGAAATTTTCTGGCTGATCAAAGACGCGTAATAAAGGTTGCAAAGGGATATTATTCATTGTGACATTCATACTAATATGCGCTGGCACAATGCTAGTAGAAATCACCGTAGGCAGTGAGAAATTTCCGTTTAGGATCTGCCCTTCTAACCTATCAATATTTAATGATTTGGGGTTATTTAATGCGGTTAATTTAACATTGTTTATTTCTAATTCTTTATACAATAACTTATTGAGCGCTAAGTTTAAGCTAAATTCAATATCACCCCAGTGGGTTAAATCATACGCTTTGTTTTCAATTGTCGCGGAGGTAATAACCGGACGAGCCATAATAGTTGCATTGGGTGATGGTGCAGCCTGAGCATGGCTAAAGAATGAGAATGATCTCGACGGGGTATTTGCCAAGGTTAACGATGCCGTTTCAGATGAATTAGGCTGTGCTAACTCAGGTAATAGGGTATTTAAATTTAAAGTGTCCCCAGTTAATTCCACTTGATAGTGGTTCTTTTTAGCCAATTCAGCCGTGATGCTACCTTGTAACTGACTCTCATTTGCCGTCATATTTAAATTATTTAAGGCAATAACATTTACACTATCATTTTTAATATTGAAATCTGAGGTTAAATTTCCGGAGATCCCTTGAGCCGGAAGTCCTATTCCCGATAATGCATAATCTAATTGAGCGATATCGCCACTGATTTGATATGGGTAGCCACTCATATCAGCATTAGCAACAACATTTAACATTAACTCGCGACGATCACGATTAATTTTGGTGCTCATCTCAAGGTTAATTTGTTTTTTGTCGTCCGTTTTTAATAATAAATTGATATCGCGTAAATTAAGTTGCTCTCCCCCTTTGGTTTGCCAAATAATCAAACTATCGGAGATCCTCACCTTAGCAATATTTAATTGCCAACGATTTGTTTTTGGCTCAATAATCGGACGAGTACTGTCTTCATTGGCAACAGAAGGCGGGGTTATTTTAGGTATTGCTTTACTCTCAGGCGTTTGTCTAACCACTGCGCCTTTTAGCATCACTTCTTTTACTTCCAACTGGTGGGAAAGTAATGGCCATAATTCCACATCAAGACGCATATTATCAGCAGTGATCAATGGTTGCTCAGCACCGGGAGCTGTTAATGACATTTTACCACTAATAATGCTGAGTTTTGGCCAGACATGCCAACGCATATCATCTTGTAAGGTTAATTTATAGCCACTTTGTTTTTCAACGCGTTCAACAAGATAACCACGAAAATCATTAGGGTTAATGAGCAAAACTAATGTCGTTAAGCCTGCCAAAATCACTACAAGCAAAATGGCGAGTGTTGTCAAAAACCTTTTCATATTGTTACCCGCTTAATAAAGTTGATAATAGTCGTTAATGAAAATTAATCTTCGCTAATCCGACTTCCTACCGCACCTTGTTGATTTTTATATTTCGCATCTTGGCGACGATTGTAAGGCCTATCCGCAGAGCCTGACATAGGTTCAAAACTTAATGCGCCAATCACCATACCCGGTCTTAATGCTAATGGCAGTTTACCTGAATTAAAAAATTCTAATACGATGTGTCCATGCCAACCCGGATCAATTCGGTGAGCCGTGACGTGTACCATTAATCCCAATCGCGCTAAAGATGAGCGTCCATCTAACCACCCTACTACATTATCCGGTAATGTGACAGACTCTAATGTAACCGCCAAGGCAAGCTCTCCGGGATGAAGATAAAAAGCTTCGCCTTCTGGTAATACAATTTCATCACTCATTACCCGCTCAAGTGCCTCATTAACTTCATTTTTGGGGCCACTGAGGTCAATGTAAGCCGCAGTATGTCCTTGGAAAACACGAAACTGGTTACCCAAGCGAACATCCGCTGTTGCGCCGTTAATTCGCTCGACAGGCGGGCGGGGTTCAATGACTAATTTACCTTCATCAAGCCACTGAATAATATCACGGTCGCATAATCGCATTTTATTTCCCTTCTTCAAGTTAAACAGGCAGTTTCATGGTTAATCATGCATGAAAGCTGCCTACAAATGAACTCAATTATTCACAAAACTGTCCGATTTTTGCTTTCAAAATATCGATCGCAACACGGTTTTTTCCCCCTCTAGGCACAATAATATCGGCATATTGTTTAGAAGGCTCAATAAACTGGAAGAACATCGGACGAACAGTTTTATTATATTGTTCAATAACAGAATCTAGACTACGCCCACGTTCATTCACATCACGTTTAATTCTACGCATTAGACAGATATCTAATGGCGTATCGACAAAGATAGAAAAATCCATCTCTTCACGTAAGCGCTTATCTGTTAATAACAGAATACCTTCAATAATAATAACTTTTTTTGGTTTAAAATGAATGGTTTCTGATTTACGGGTGTGAGCGACATAATCATATTGAGGGAGTTCGATGGCGTTTCCGGCTTTTAGTTCACACAAGTGTTGGTATAAAAGTGCGTGATCCATCGAATTGGGGTGGTCGTAGTTAACTTTATATCGCTCTTCCATTGTTAAATCACTTTGGTCACGATAATAGCAATCTTCTGGTATCACACCGATATTATGATCACCTACTTGCGCTCTTAATTCACGGTAAAGTGTACTGGCAATAAGACTTTTACCTGAAGCAGAGGCTCCAGCGATACCTACAATTGTGCACTGATGTGCTGTGTCAGCCATAATAAAAAACCTGGTTTGAAATAAAAAAGAGGAATAACGTAATAATATGTAAATATTACGCTCGCGCAGATTATAGTTTTGAAATCCTTCTGGTTCCAGCGTAAAACCAAAAATCTCTTTGTTTTTTATCAAAAATAGTCAGATTTCAGCGGATAAAAAAAAGGAAGCCTAAAAGACTTCCCATAATAATCAATAGATTATTGTTTCACCGCTTATACCGCGCGGAAAGAAATTTCCGTTGGAATAGCATCCCCATCCCAATACATTTGCGCAGAAACTGTTGAAGCAATTTCACGATAGATATCAGCGAATTCACCTTCAGGATCACGCATCACCGTCGGTTGTCCGCGATCTAAATCTTCACGTAAAGAGATATGCAGTGGAATTTGACCCAATAATTGGCAATGATATTTTTCGGCTAATTTCTCAGCACCACCCGTACCAAAAATAGGCTCAAGATGACCACAATTGCTACAAATATGCGCACTCATATTCTCAATAATACCTAATACGGGTACATTGACTTTTTTGAACATGACAATGCCTTTCATCGCATCCACCAGCGCAATATCTTGTGGTGTTGTAACAACAACGGCGCCAGTCACCGGAATATTTTGTGATAAGGTCAATTGAATATCACCCGTTCCTGGTGGCATATCGATCACAAGGTAGTCTAAATCAGGCCATAACGTATCTTGCAGCATTTGCATCAACGCTTTGCTTGCCATTGGACCACGCCATACCATGGCATTATCGTCTGTGACTAAATAACCGATAGAGTTAGATGCTAGACCATACGCCATAATAGGTGCCATATGTTGCCCATCTGGTGAAGTTGGGCGTTCCATGGTTGTACCTAACATATTAGGAATGGATGGACCATAAATATCCGCATCCAGAATACCTACTTTAGCCCCTTCTTGTGCTAGCGCTAAAGCAAGGTTTACCGCGGTACTGGATTTACCCACCCCGCCTTTACCTGAACTCACCGCCAGAATATTACGTACGCCATTAATACCTGGTAGATCGTTTGCACGACGTAGTGTGGCAATATTGTGTTTTAGCTTCCACTCAACAGCTTTGGCTCCCGTCATATTACGCAGCTCTGCCGTTTTTTCTTCAATCAGTTGTTGGAAAGGTTTTTTCCACACAAACGGCATCACTAATTCGATATGAAGGACATCATCAATCATCGCACACTGATGTAATGCTTTTAGGGAAAGCAGATTACGTTTCAATGTCGGGTGTTCAAAAGTAGACAAGACACCTGAAACTTTTTCTTTCAGAATCTCAGGGGTGGTCTGCTCGGGGGATTTATCACTCATCCCGGCTCCTCTCATTTTCGTTATTCATTAAATATCTGAGTGCACCTATCATATCAGATAGTCAATGACTACGATAATGCCTTACCTCAATTTGCCAAGCGAAATTTCTCTTGCAAAAACTCTATGATTGCCCTAGCGACATCATGACGGATAGGTTAACATCAAAGACCCTTTTTTTAATTTAATGGAAGTAAGATCCTTACTATGTCTCACGTCGCGAATAAATTATTGGTAACCTGCGCGTTACCTTATGCTAACGGTTCAATTCATCTCGGTCATATCCTTGAACACATTCAGGCTGATATCTGGGTCCGTTACCAACGAATGCGCGGCAAAGAAGTTCATTTCATCTGCGCTGATGATGCTCACGGCACGCCTATTATGCTGAAAGCTCAACAATTGGGTATTACCCCAGAAGCCATGATTGAAGAGATGAGCAAAGAGCATCAACAGGATTTTGCCGGTTTTAATATCAGCTACGATAATTATCACTCCACACACAGTGAAGAAAATCGTCAATTATCGACGAAAATTTATCTAGCCCTGAAAAAAAATGGTCATATTAAAAGTAAAACGATTTCTCAACTTTATGATGAAGAAAAAGGCATGTTCTTGCCTGATCGTTTTGTTAAAGGGACTTGCCCTAAGTGTAAAGCGCCCGATCAATATGGTGATAACTGTGAAGTATGTGGGTCAACTTATAGCCCGACAGAATTAATTAATCCTCGCTCTGTGGTATCGGGTTCAACGCCGGTAATGCGTGAAACTGAACACTATTTCTTTGATCTCCCAGCCTTTAGCAATATGTTGCAAGAGTGGATCCGCTCCGGTGCATTGCAAGAGCAAGTAGCCAATAAGATGCAAGAGTGGTTTGACAGCGGTCTGCAACAGTGGGATATCACCCGTGACGCCCCTTATTTCGGTTTTGAAATCCCTGATGCGCCGGGTAAATATTTCTATGTTTGGTTAGACGCCCCTATTGGTTATATGGGCTCATTCTTAAACCTATGTGAAAAACGTGGTGATTTAAGCTTTGATGAGTTCTGGAACAAAGAGAGCAAAACTGACTTATACCATTTTATCGGTAAAGATATCGTTTATTTCCACAGCTTATTCTGGCCGGCAGTGTTAGAAGGTAGTGAATACCGTAAACCAACCAACCTATTTGTGCATGGCTATGTCACCGTCAATGGTGCGAAGATGTCAAAATCTCGCGGCACCTTTATTACGGCACGTGCCTATCTTGATCACTTTGATGCTGATTGCCTACGCTATTACTATGCGGCAAAACTTTCATCACGTATTGATGATATTGACCTAAACTTAGAAGACTTTGTACAGCGTGTAAACAGCGATATCGTCAACAAGGTGGTTAACCTCGCGTCCCGTACTGCGGGTTTTATCAGTAAACGCTTTGATGGCAAATTAGCGGCAAGCCTTGATGATGCGAAGTTATATCAACATTTCGTCGATATGCAAGAAAGCATCGCACAATGTTTTGAAAACCGTGAATTTGGTAAAGCCATTCGTGAAATTATGGCATTAGCAGACGAAGCTAACCGCTATATTGATGAAAAAGCGCCTTGGGTGGTTGCTAAACAAGAAGGTAAAGAGGCTGAGTTGCAAGCTATTTGTACTATGGGAATTAACTTATTCCGTGTACTGATGACTTATTTAAAACCAATTCTACCTTCTTTAACAGAACGTTCAGAAGCCTTCTTACAAACTGAATTAACTTGGAATGCTCTGTCGCAACCGCTGTTAAACCATGAAATTACTAAATTTAAAGCATTGTTTAATCGTATTGAAATGGATAAAGCCAATGCAATGGTAGAAGCTTCAAAAAGTACCATTGCGCCAGTCAAAGAAATCACGGGTCCATTAGCAGACGCGCCTATTCAAGAAACTATTAAATTTGATGATTTTGCCAAAATTGATATGCGCATTGCTGAAATTAAACAGGCTGATTTCGTTGACGGCTCAGATAAGTTGCTAAAATTAATACTGGACTTAGGGGGAGAAACACGCCAAGTATTCTCCGGCATTCGTTCTGCATACCCTGATCCGAAAGTATTAGAAGGTCGCTTAACTGTTATGGTTGCAAACCTAGCACCTCGCAAAATGCGTTTTGGAATTTCAGAAGGTATGGTGATGGCCGCAGGCCCTGGTGGTGAAGATATTTTCTTACTTAGCCCAGATAGTGGGGCTAAACCGGGTCACCAAGTGAAATAAAAACTGACCTTTATTCAAAATGCAAATACAAAGCGGGGTTCTATAAAGAGCCCCGCTCTTTTTTTATTGTGATCCATAGCACACTTTGAAAATTGGTGTATGATAAATACGTCAGTTGATTTAGGACACATATCTATGAAATCTAAGCGGGTGCAGATCACAATCTGGCACTATATACGATCATTTTTTATACTTTATCTTTGTCTTTTTGCCGGTAATCTTATTTCAGCCTTATTACCTTTCGCGGTGCCCGGCAGTATTGTTGGACTACTTATTCTATTTGGTTTACTTGCCTTCCAGCTTATTCCACTACGTTGGGTAAAACCCGGTGGTAATATTTTACTGAAAAATATGTCATTGCTCTTTATTCCTATCGGGGTGGGTGTAATGAACTATTATAATTTATTAAGCCAACAACTCTTTCCTATTGTTCTGGCCTGTGTTGTCAGTACCTTTGCGGTGATGGCGCTAGTCGCTTACTGCTCACATTACGTGCATCGTGAACGTCCTATTATCGGTGCTAAACCCGATAAAGTAGAGGATGTAGAATTAGCAGAACAACAAGACGACGACAGAGCGTTAAGTGAGAAGAAAAAATGTTAATATTAATGAATATTTGGTGGTCATTACCGCTAACACTTATTATTTTCTACTTAGCACGTAAACTGGCTGCTCGATTTAAATGGCCTATTTTAAATCCGTTATTGATTGCTATTGTTGTTATTATTCCTATTTTATTAGTGACACACACCGCTTATGAGGATTATTTTGCCGGAAGTCGTATCCTTAACGACTTGTTGCAACCAGCTGTTGTTGCTTTAGCTATTCCTTTATATCAACAATTACACCAAATACGCGCACAATGGAAATCGTTAATTAGTATCTGCTTTATTGGTAGTATCGCCGCCATGGCTAGTGGTACAGCGATTGCGTTATGGGCTGGCGCTACTCCTGAAATTGCCGCCTCCATTTTGCCTAAATCGGTAACAACCCCTATCGCAATGGCTGTTGCGGATTCCATAGGTGGTATTCCTGCAATCAGTGCTGCATGTGTTATTGCAGTAGGTATTTTAGGTGCCATTTTTGGTCATACGCTATTTAAAATATTACGTATTCCAACTCACGCTTCTCGTGGTTTAGCGATGGGAACAGTCTCTCACGCAGTGGGTACTGCAAGAGCAGCTGAAATCGATTATATTGAAGGGGCATATAGTTCATTAGCATTAATGACTTGCGGTATTATTACTTCACTTACTGCACCCTTTATTTTTCCTTTTATTTTGCACCTTTTTAGCTAATTAGCTAAATCAAGAGAACACATAAAAAAACCTTCGTTCGGAGCGAAGGTTTTTTATGCTAATGCTAAAATCAATTTACTATAAATTTGAGATGCATCTCCCAATTAATCATTCAGTTGCAATAGTTTCATTGAAAATATGATTTTAATCACATATAAGAGTAGGTAAAGATGCCTAAAATCTTACAATAGCAGAAGATTAATGGGAGACACCTATATGCATACTCGTTTTCAGGCAATTTGGTCAGATTTATCCCCTCAATTACAACAAGCACTTACGCCTTATCTTGAGCAGGATGAATTTCCGGCAATGTTCACTGCTGAACAAGTTAATGCGTTAAAAACACAGTTACAATGTAATGATGATGAGTTAGCCCTCGCATTACTGCCTGTTGCAGCCGCTTGTGCTGTGACACCTATCTCTCATTTTAATGTGGGTGCCATTGCTCGTGGTGAAAGCGGTCACTTCTATTTTGGGGCAAATATGGAGTTTGCTGGCGCCCCATTACAACAAACGGTACACGCAGAGCAAAGTGCGGTTACACATGCTTGGTTACGCGGTGAATCTCGTTTAGTTGCCATCACAGTTAACTATACCCCTTGTGGTCATTGTCGTCAGTTTATGAACGAACTAAATAGCAGCACTCATATTGCAATCCATCTCCCAGGCCGAAAAGTGGCAACCTTAGGTGACTACTTACCTGATAGCTTTGGCCCTAAAGATCTCAATATCACTACCCTACTGATGGATAAAGTTAATCACGGTTATCAAATAGATAACACTAGCCAACTAGCACAACAGGCACTACAAGCAATAAATCGTAGTCATGCCCCTTACAGCCATTCTCACAGTGGTATTGCTGTACAGATGAAAAGCGGCAAGATCTTTCAAGGCAGTTATGCTGAAAATGCCGCATTCAATCCCAGTATGCCACCATTACAAGCGGCACTTATTGCATTAAATATGGCGGGTGAAAATGTTATGGATATTGAGTCTGCAATATTAATTGAAAAAGCAGACAGCCTATTAACTCAGTGGGATGCCACACAAGCAACATTAACAGCTTTAGGTTGTCGCCAAATACAGCGTGTCACTTTGTAACATTTTTTAACTTATACCGTTAAATTGTCCTCATAAAAAAGCATCAGCATGTAAATTTTTGCTGATGCTTATCAGAAAAAGTCATAACAATTGTATCTATCTCTCATTTCTAAGCAGAAAAATCATAAAAAAATAACATAAGCTGTACATATTTTTATTATTTTGTAGGATCTACACTTGTCATGTGACTAACTGCCTTACAAGAGTATTTTTCATGGAACTGGAACACGAAAGTAAACGTCCTCTCTATATCCCGTATGCAGGCCCAATCCTGCTTGAATTTCCCCTGTTAAATAAAGGTAGTGCTTTTAGCGAAGAAGAGCGTAGCACCTTTAACCTTCATGGTTTACTGCCTGAGGCAGTAGAAACCATTGAAGAGCAGGTGGAACGTGCTTACCGTCAATATCTTGATTTTAAAAATGATAACGATAAACACATCTATTTAAGAAATATCCAAGATACCAATGAAACGCTATTTTATCGTCTGTTGGAATCTCACCTTACTGAAATGATGCCCATCATTTATACCCCCACAGTAGGTGAAGCTTGTGAGCACTTCTCTGATATTTACCGTCGTGCGCGTGGACTTTTTATCTCTTACCCTAACCGCGCCAATATTGATGATATGCTACAAAACGCCACCAAACAAAACGTAAAAGTGATTGTGGTCACAGATGGTGAGCGTATCCTTGGTTTAGGTGACCAAGGTATCGGTGGTATGGGTATTCCTATTGGTAAACTCTCTTTATATACCGCTTGTGGTGGAATAAGCCCCGCTTATACCTTACCCGTTGTACTGGATGTTGGCACCAATAACCCACAACGTTTAAATGACCCACTTTATATGGGCTGGCGCCACCCACGTATTACCGGAGATGAATATAACGAATTTGTCGATGAATTTATTCAAGCCGTTAAACGCCGTTGGCCAAATGTACTGCTGCAATTTGAAGATTTTGCACAAAAAAATGCCATGCCTTTATTAAATCGTTATCGTGATGAATTATGTTGCTTTAATGATGATATTCAAGGTACTGCCGCTGTGACATTAGGTAGTCTAATTGCGGCAAGCCGTGCTGCGGGGCGTCAATTAAAAGATCAAACTGTCGCTTTCTTAGGTGCAGGCTCAGCCGGTTGTGGTATTGCAGAGCAAATTATTGCACAAATGAAGTCTGAAGGACTAAGCGACGAACAAGCTCGTGCACGTATCTTTATGGTTGACCGTTTTGGTTTGTTAACGGATAAACTGCCAAACTTACTCGATTTCCAAAGTAAGCTTATTCAAAAAAGCGAAACGCTGGCCGATTGGCAAACAGAAACGGATGCAATTTCACTGTTAGAAGTGGTTAAAAATGCTAAGCCAACCATTCTGATTGGCGTTTCTGGTCAAGCAGGACTTTTCACTGAAGAGATTATTCGTGAAATGCATAAGCATTGTGAACGTCCTACCGTGATGCCTCTTTCTAACCCAACGTCTCGTGTTGAAGCGCGTCCTGAAGATATTATTAATTGGACTGATGGACAAGCTCTTGTTGCTACAGGAAGTCCATTTGCCCCAGTCACCTATAAAGAGAAAGTGTATCCTATTGCACAATGCAATAACTCATACATCTTCCCAGGTATTGGCCTTGGCGTTATTGCAAGTGGTGCAAAGCGTGTTACTGATGCCATGTTAATGGTTGCAAGCCGTGCGTTAGCCGATTGCTCGCCTATGGCAAAAGAAGGCGATGGCCCACTATTACCTTTATTAGCCGATATTCAACAAGTTTCACGTTATATTGCTAAACAAGTTGCCAAAGAAGCACAGGTGCAAGGTGTTGCAACGGTCACGTCTGATTCTGCTTTAGAAGAAGCGATTGAACGTAACTATTGGGAGCCTGAATACCGTATTTACAAGAGAACGTCATTCTAATTGAGTTAAAATCATTAGGTTTCATTCTGAAAAGCGCACTATTATCACTAATAGCGCGCTTTTTTCTTGCTTCCCAATTAGTGCTCAAGTAGCCTTTAACCTATTAGAAAACCCTGAGTCATTAAGGCAAGGATATGCTAAAGCGCCTCATTTATCTCTTTTTGACCCTTTTTATCTTAGTTGCGGTGGCATTAATTGCTTGTGATCGCTGGATAGGTGTAAAAACTAGCCCCTATATATTTGAAGATATAGATAAACTACCCGCCAAAAAAGTAGGCATGGTATTAGGTACTGCTAAATATTACACCACAGGCTATCTTAACCAATTTTATCAATATCGTATTCAAGGTGCTGTTAATGCCTATAACAGCGGCAAAGTGCAATATCTGTTACTCAGTGGAGATAATGCACAGCATAGCTATAATGAACCCAATACGATGCGTAAAGATTTAATTAAAGCAGGCATACCGGCATCGCGTATCGTTATGGATTTTGCTGGATTTAGAACTTTAGATTCGGTAGTACGCACAAAAGAAGTGTTTGGAACAGATGGCTTTACTATTATCACTCAGCGTTTCCATTGCGAACGAGCCGTATTTATTGCCCTTGAAAAAGGCATTGATGCCCAGTGTTTTGCTGTTGCTTCGCCGAAGAGTATGTTTAAGGTGCGTGTACGTGAAGTTTTAGCCAGAGCAGGTGCAGTTGTCGATCTCTATATATTAAAACGCGAACCGCGTTTTCTAGGTCCACCAGAAGCAATACCTGCTGTACAAAATATTCCTGATGATATTAAGGGCTATCCGGCGGTTTCACCACAAGAGGTAGAAGCTTTGCCATTAAACAATGGCAAAAACAGTTAAAAGCGTTTTGCTAACCCTGTTGACGAGTGGCGCCACAGCCACTCGATTGGCCCTTGAGAAAAATAGCGTAACCACGTTACGGCAAAGATAATATTTATCACCCAAATAGCCATCACAAATAGCATAAGCTGCAATAAGGTAAATTGGTTAAATAACCCCATCCGCTGGAAAAGCGTCGTGCCAATAATGCTCTGTAGTAAATAGGTGGTAAGCGCCATTTTCCCCACACAACGTAAAGCATAGGCGATAAAACTGTGTTGAATATAAGGCCATGCCCAATAGAGTAAAGCAATATAACCTAAGCTTTGAATAATTTGGATCACCATGGTGATAGGCTGAGCCACTACCGCAGACCACATATAATGCCAATCTAAATAATAATCGGTAATTACAAGCGTCCCTTGGAAAAGTAAACTTATGACTAAAAAACAAACCGCTATCAAACCATAATGAGACTGTGAATAGCGTCGTTGTAACCAACCGGATGCCATTAACGCCGCCCCCATTAACATGGCGCCAATTAAAAACCAACTATATTGACGAACTAAATTAAAAATAAAATCACTCAGTTCATCTAATCGCCAGTAGATACTATTTATATAGCTTCCGGTTTTCCAATGAGTCTCTATCATGGCGGAATAGTCAGAGCTATACCAAACTATTTCAACAAAATCACGATAGTAATAAAATAAAAAAGCTAAAATAATCGCGCCAAATAAATAGAGCACCAGCCCAAGGATAAATTGCCGCTTAATAGGTAATGCTTTAATAAAAAAGAGAACAAATAATCCGCAAATACTATAAGGAAATAAGATATCCCCTTCCCATAGTAATAGGGTATGAATAATACCGATTAATGCCAGAATAATTAGGCGAGATACGTTCCAAGCAACAGAGCGCTGTGATAATAAATAAAGTGTTCCACCAAATAACAGCGCAAAAATAAACAGAAACTTTCCTTGGGTAAATAAATTTAGCCCTATCCAAGTAAGTTTGTCCGCAAAAGTCGCCTCTCCTGAATGCATAGGATTAAATGAGGCAACTCTTAATAAGGCAAAACCTGAGATATTGAGTAATAAGATGCCAAGGATCGCTATTCCTCTCAACGCATCTAAAGCGTCGATGCGTTGACGTGAACTTTGTTCCATTTATTCATCTCAAAGATGGCGTACAGCACGCAAAAACTCTTGGCGAGTATTTTGGCTAGATTTAAATAGTCCACCTAATGAGGTTGTGGTGGTTGCACTGGTTGCATCACGAATGCCTCTTGCTTTTACACAATAGTGAACGGCATCAATAGAGACAGCAACGTTTTTCGTCCCCAATAGCGTTTGTAAGGCAATCAATATTTGTTGCGTTAAACGCTCTTGCACTTGAGGGCGTTGTGCGAAGAACTGCACAATACGGTTAATTTTTGATAAACCAATCACTTTATCTTTAGGAATATAAGCAACCGTTGCTTTACCATCAATAGTGACAAAATGGTGCTCACAAGTACTGGTTAATGTGATGTCACGAACAGTGACCATTTCATCAACCTGCATTTTATTTTCAATCAGGGTGATTTTAGGAAAGTTGTGATAATCCAAGCCTGAAAAAATTTCATCAACATACATTTTCGCAATGCGATGTGGCGTTTCCGCTAAACTGTCATCACTTAAATCTAGGTTTAACAATTTCATCACTTCCGTCATGTGATGTTTAATTTGTTGTTTACTTTCACTGGGTGAAAGTTTTGGCTCACGAAGAGGCGTTTCCAAACCACGCTCCACTAACGCGGCATGCACCCATTGCGCCTCTTTACTTAATGTTGATGACATTGGACTCTCCGATAAACACATTAATTAAGTCTCTGTTACCTAATTCAACGATAACCGTTACACTTTAGATGAGCTGAATCACATTATCCAGCAATACTGCATTTTTGGTTATGAAATTATTGCTTTTTTGTCATTTTTTATTGTTTTACCCTTTATTGTTTTCTTTCATACAAACCAAAATACCGCCGATGATCAATATCACAAAGGCGACATATAATGCCGGCTCTAGTCTTCCCGTTAACGCCGTTGAAAGGAAGGAAACCAGAGGCCCTACTAGCTGTCCAATAGCATAAAATGTTGTTAATAATCCTGCCATATAACGAGCATGATCAGGTGCCAACTCTTTACCACGTAAAAATGCCAATTGCACCGCACACATTAACCCTCCCCCCACTAAAAATGCGCCAATAGCAAGACCTGTAATTGTGGGTAGCCATTCGGCAATGATGATCCCCAGTGCTTGCAACCATAGTGTTATCGCCAATCGTAATTGTGTATTAAGGACATTACGTGTCAGTATCGCGATCCCAATACATAAAGCTGCGGAAGCACCAAA
The DNA here is from genome assembly GCF_963896135.1 of Proteus sp. G2609. Lineage (NCBI taxonomy): Bacteria > Pseudomonadati > Pseudomonadota > Gammaproteobacteria > Enterobacterales > Morganellaceae > Proteus > Proteus sp. G2609. The sequence continues at coordinate 18,299 of NZ_CAWQNB010000020.1, forward strand.
AATAGGCCAGACAAATTGAGCAACTAAGCTACCGGGAAAACGTTCCGTCGCCATTTGAGATAAAAAGGTCGCAGGTAAAATATAACCAAAGCCCGCAAAGGTATAACCCCAAATCAATTTTTTCATCGCCGGCGTTAAGATAAGTGGCTCTACTTTGACTTGCTCACGATTAATTGACCAAGGTTTGGGTAAATGATAGCTCACATAAATTGCACAAATAAACGCCAACACACCGTAAATCAACCAACCTGTTGTCGCACTCATCTGCCACTTGAGAATGAATACCGCAAGAAGGCCACTAATAAAGATCCCCGCCCCTGTTCCTGCATAGACTGCCACACTTAATGCCGGGCGATTTAAACGGGCTAATACTTCATTTGCCCACGAAGCAACGAGCACTAATGTCCAACCGCTTGCCCAACCAATAAAAAAACGGGCAATACTATGAGTTAAAGCATCATTAAGTACCGCACTAAGCAGTGTAATGATCACCGCTCCCCATAATCCCCCCCAAAGCCGATAGCCCACACCTTTAGTTGCTTTCATCGCATCATATGAACCAGCTAAATATCCTAGATAATTAAATGCAGCAACAATACTGGCACTGGTTAATGTCAGTTGTGTGTCCGCAATCATTAGCGGTACTTGAGGCGTAAAAGTAAAACGCCCTATCCCCATAGCAACAACTAAAGCAAGGAAACCACTAAAAGCGATATGAAAGGCTTGTGCTGAATGGCTTGGGTGGGTTGAGGTATTCATAAGGCTCCATTGTATTGATGTTATTTATTACATTTAAAATACAACAATATTATTAACACATTAACTAACAGTTTTGTTTTAAATAGTTAACATTTTATGTTGAGTAATATTTTCTTTTTTTGCTGATGAGATGATCGCTAACATGATGTGCTTCATCGTGATAGATTAGTATCATGAAATAAAACAGAACATTTCGATAGATTTTGGAGTATACAATGAGTCAATGTCAGGTTAGCGGTTTGTTATCCCTTGATGAGGCGCTAGAAAAATTACTTGAAAAACCGGTGGCAATCACAGATACCCTTAGTATCCCTTTGCATAAGGCAGCAGGTTATATCTTAAGTGAGCACATCACTTCACCACTCAATGTACCTCCTTTCGATAATTCTGCCATGGATGGTTACGGTGTACGTTATACGGATCTAAACACTCAATCTCCTTTACCTATTGCAGGCAAAGCGTTTGCTGGAGTCCCTTTTGAAGGTGAATTACCACAAGGACAATGTGTTCGTATCATGACCGGAGCCATGATACCCGCAGGTGTCGATACCGTTATTATGCAAGAAGAAACACAAGTGACTGACAACGGTATTCTTTTTCCACATCCGGCCAAGCTTGGACAAAATATTCGTCGTATTGGTGAGGATATAAAACAAAACGATATCGTCTTAGCCGCAGGAACAAAACTTTCTACAGCACAGTTACCTCTTATTGCTTCACTCGGTATTGCCAATATTAATGTTTACCGCAAATTAAAAGTGGCCGTATTTTCAACGGGTGATGAGTTGCAAACTATTGGCCAACCATTAAAAGCGGGGCAAATCTATGATACTAACCGCTTTGCCGTACGCTTAATGTTGGAAAAATTAGATTGTGATGTGCTTGATTTAGGCGTTATTCCAGATTCGCCAGAAAAACTGCGAGAAACTTTTAAAACCGCTGATGCACAAGCGGATTTAGTGATTAGCAGTGGCGGAGTTTCTGTGGGTGAAGCGGACTATACTAAACAAATTTTAGATGAAATAGGCGAAATTGGTTTTTGGAAATTAGCCATTAAGCCGGGTAAACCTTTTGCTTTTGGTCGCTTACATAATGCTTGGTTCTGCGGATTACCGGGTAATCCTGTCTCAGCAACAGTGACATTCTACCAATTAGTACAGCCTTTAATTGCCCGTTTATCTGGTTTTAGTCAGTGGCGAGCACCACAGCGTTTCCATGCTAAAACCTGTTCACCATTAAAAAAATCTGCCGGTCGTCTGGATTTCCAACGCGGTATCGCCAGTATTAATGAAAATGGTGAATGGCAAGTAACAACGTCGGGACATCAAGGCTCTCACGTATATAGCTCCTTTAGTGTGGCAAACTGTTTTATCGTCTTAGAGCGAGAACGTGGTAAAGTTGCAGCGGGTGAAACCGTCACTATTGAGCTATTTAATCCTCTGCTAAAAAGCGAATAGTGTTTATGAGTATAGAATTAACCGATGAAGAAACGCTGCGTTATAATCGCCAAATTGTGTTAAGAGGCTTTGATTTTGACGGTCAAGAAGCACTGAAAAGTGCTTCTGTATTGATTGTCGGTGTTGGGGGATTAGGCTGTAGTGTATCGCAATATCTCACTGCCGCAGGTGTTGGCAAACTGACACTATTAGATTTTGATACCGTTTCACTGTCCAATCTTCAACGCCAGATCCTGCATCGCGATAGCACCATTGGTCAGCCGAAAGTTTTATCAGCTAAAACAACATTAAACGCGATTAATCCCCATGTACAGATAGATACGGTTGATGCACTACTTGAAGATAAAGCACTGGCTGAATTAATCAGCCAACATCATCTGATAATGGATTGCACAGATAATGTCACTATCCGTGAACAACTAAATCGACTGTGTTTTGTGCAGAAAAAACCCTTAGTATCTGGTGCAGCCATTCGTATGGAAGGCCAAATTAGCGTCTTTACCTATCAAGATGATGAACCTTGCTATCGCTGTTTAAGTCATCTTTTTGGTGATAATGCACTCACTTGTGTTGAAGCGGGTATTATGGCCCCTGTTGTGGGTACTATTGGCACGTTACAGGCCATTGAAGCCATTAAATTACTCACTGGCTATGGCGAAACTTTACATGGCAAAGTATTAATATTTGACGCTATGCGGATGCAATTTCGTGAATTTAAGCTACCTAAAAATCCACACTGTGATGTATGTGCGGCTAATTTGCCCGATAATTGACCCCTTCTAATATTTTAATAGGGTAAGTAGCTATCGGTTCTGCTTACCTTATTCTCTTCCATATAGTGGTATTCTATATGGTTTATCCTATTATTTTCGCCCATTGATAAAATAGTTAGTTAAATCAATGTAACACGCAGGTAGTATTGAGCGTCATTTAATTCTAATATGACCGCCCGCATCAAAACTTCATAGGATGCCCAATCAGTACCGAAAATTAGCCATCATCGCCAAAAAAGCTATACAAGGTAGAAGAATGACATTTCAAATTGCAGACACACTCTATTATAACGGCCTAATCTATACCGCTGATAATAGTAACAATTTCGTCGAAGCTATCGCTGTTTCTCAAGGTATTATTATTGCAACAGGCACAAAATCGAATTTACTTGCTTACTGTAATGAAAAAACACAGCATATCGATTTACAGAAGAAAATGGTGATGCCCGGCATTATTGATGCTCATATGCATCCATTTTGGGGGGGAGCCACATTAGCAGGTTGTCACCTTGATTATCTCTCCTTAACAATCGATGAAATTCTATCGCGTATCCAACGCTATCTTGATGCTGATCCCATCGATAGTGATACAGCTTGGTTGAAAGTGTCAGCATGGTATCGTGAAGGGATGCAACCGGAAGGGATACAAATGACGCGTTATCACCTTGATAGCTTAAATACGTCTCGCCCTATCTTACTTTTTTCTAGTGATTGTCATAGCGTATTAGCAAATTCCCGCGCACTAGAATTATTAAATATTACGGCTGAAACCCCCGATCCCCCTGATGGCAATATTGAACGTGATGGTGATAGAACACCTATTGGTATTCTTGAAGATGCACCAGCTATGCAGGCTATTGATAGTCTACCGCCTTTAACGGCAGAGCAAAATCTACAAATCGCACGCCATGTACAAAAGTTACTCAATCAACAAGGGGTAACGACTATCATGGATGCACGTGTTGGTGAGCCACAATTACGTGCCTTTAATACCTTGCGAGAAGCGGGTGAATTAACGGTTCGTGTTGAGAATGCGGTTGAAATTACCCCTGATGATGTGGCTGATATTGCAGCTATTCCTCATGCTGTACAACAAGCAATAACACGATTCTCTCACTGGCATCAAATCAGTCAAGGCGCGCAACCCAGTGTCGCTATTCGCCATATTAAGCTTTTTCTTGATGGTGTATTACAAGCGCCGATTATGACAGCACGTTTACACGCCCCTTATCGTATTAATGTCGGTACGGATGAAACGCCTCATTGGCAAGATTCAGAGCATGTTGGCGATCTCTATTTTTCACCTGAAATCTTGACACCATTAGTCACTGAGATTAGCCGTGCAGGTTATCATCCTCATATTCATACCGTCGCTGAAGGGGCTATTAGTGTCGCACTTGACGCCATTAGTGAAATGCGCAAAGCCTTGCCAGAAAAAGATATTCGCCCCGGCCTTGCGCATAACGAATTAATGTGTGAAAAAGATTATGCGCGCTTTGCCCAATTAAATACCTACCCTTTTCTCTCCTTTCAATGGGCTGGCGTAGAGCAACATAATATTGATAAAGATCTTGAAATGTTAGGCAAAGCACGTTGCCAATATCTAGAAACCGCCGGTAAATTTATTGATGCGGGAGTGACTGTCGCATTTGGCAGTGATTGGCCGATTGATCCATTAAATGAGTGGTATGACTTTAAAGTTGCCATGACTCGACAAAAAGATCCCTCTCAGCCACGTTTAGATAATGATCGCAATCTCACCTTAATCGAAGTATTACGAGCCGCCACCATTAATGCCGCTTATGCACTAGATATGGATAAACAGATTGGTTCATTAGAAGTAGGGAAATTCGCCGATTTTATTGTCTTAGATAGAAACTTGTTTGAAATATCGGCAGAAGATATTGAAAATGTCAGGGTATTGTGTACGATAATTGCGGGGAAACCCACAATTTAGCTGAATAACATAATTAATAAACCCGCACTCAGCGGGTTTATTTTTGCCATGATTAAGCGAAAATTACAAAGCAATACCCATCACGGTACTGACTTCTTTTAACCCTTCTCGCTGATAAAAACGTTTAGCATCGGCATTTTCAGCCAATACTGAAAGCTCTAGGTGGGTCATTTTTTGTTGTTTGGCCCACGCCTTCATGGCATTTAGCAACAATGCCCCTGCCCCTTGTCCACGAACAGAAGGGTCAACAACAATATCAAAAATATAGGCATATTTACGCTGTACTAAACAGTTAAATAGCGGTGTCTCTTGTATTTGGGCAATAGTAAAACCGACAATTTTCTGTTCTAACTCAGCCACTAACAGATGAAATTTATCATTTTTAATGCCATTAATAATAAATGCTTCATCTTGTTTACCCGGTTTTAATCTTTCTGGCTGTAATTTCGCCATCTCAGCAAATAAATAGCCATACAGGGTATTAATCTGCTCAACATCAGAAAGTACAGCTTTTCTTATGGTTATCATGCTCTACCTTTATTTATCGTAGGTTTTAATCGAAGGGGCAATATAACTTTCAAATTTATCTAATAACTGGATAGGTGATTGCTCAACAATCGCCATATGACGATATTTTTCATGTAAGAATTTTTCATCTACCATTTTATCTATCATAGCCAGTAATGGCTGATAAAAATCATTAATATTAAATATACCTAATGGCTTTTGATGAAGGCCAATTTGGCTCCAAGTAAACACTTCGCTGAACTCTTCTAATGTGCCAAAACCCCCCGGCAGTGCCACAAAGCCGTCCGCGAGTTCAATCATTTTACTTTTACGTTGGTGCATAGTTTCAACGACATGGAGCTCTGTCAGATTTTTATGTGAGATTTCACGCCCTTCTAATAGCGTTGGGATCACACCAATAACTTTACCCCCTTCCTGTAAAACGGTATCCGCGAGCGTGCCCATAATTCCTACACTGGCACCACCATAAACTAAAGTGATATTACGTTTAACCAGCTCTTTAGCAAAAAGAATCGCTTGTTGTTTATAAATTGGTGAAGCGCCTAAACTTGAACCACAATACACGGCAATAGACTTTATTTTATTCATTTTTAATTCTCTTTAGCTAGTTAAAACGAGTGAAAAATTATACTGAACCCCTCAGTTATAAAAAAGGTCAAAAAAAATTATTTTATCGCTTTTATAATATATCTCTCTGTTTGTTTTATTAATAATACACATTTAATTTGATTGTTTTTATTCATCCTTATTGTATTTTCCAAATATATTTTAATATTATTAAACTATCCCTAAACTAAAATAATTTAAGTTGTGTTATTAATAAATAATTAATAAATAACTATATTAAAAATCACAAATTTACTTTATATTATGTGATCCTTTGTTATATAGGATAACAGAGTACTCAACGCTTTACTTTTGACGAGGTTTTTCAGGATGTTGTCAGCCAGACACTCAGCTAAATTACAGGTGTTCTACCCTGTGCTTCTTTTGCTTCTTTCTATGCTATCAATACAAAGTGGCGCATCATTGGCAAAAAGCCTGTTTCCTGTTATTGGCGCCCCCGCAGTCACAGCATTACGCCTTTTTTTAGGTACTCTGATCCTGTTTTTTATTTTTAAACCATGGCGTCTAAGCTTTTCTCGTAGTGCCATAATGCCACTATTTTTATATGGTTTATCATTAGGGGCAATGAACTACTTATTCTACTTGGCTCTTGAAACTATTCCATTAGGTATTGCAGTAGCACTTGAGTTTACAGGACCGCTTGCGGTAGCGATGTTTTCTTCACGCAGAGCAATCGATTTTTTATGGATAATCTTAGTGATTGCTGGCTTAGGGTTATTACTGCCGATTGGGGATAATATTCACGGACTCGATCCCCTAGGCATTTTATATGCATTAGGTGCGGGTGTCGGTTGGGCACTGTATATTGTTTTCGGACAACGTGCAGGAAAAGGCTATGGCGCAGCGACAGTTTCTATTGGCTCACTTATCGCCGCCTTTATCTTTTTCCCTATTGGTATGCTACAAAGTAGCCCTGAGCTAGTTTTTAGTTGGTCTATATTACCTATTGGATTAGCTATTGCGATTTTATCTACCGCTTTTCCTTATACTTTGGAAATGATTGCACTTACCCGTTTACCGGCAAAAACCTTTGGGACATTGATGAGTTTAGAGCCTTGTATGGGGGCTTTTATTGGTATTATTTTCTTACATGAACATTTAACGTTAATACAATGGGTTGCGTTGGCATTTATTGTGTTAGCGTCAATTGGTTCCACTGCAACCATGAAAAGAAAAACCAAAATTGAAAAAGTAGAATAAATATTTATACAGTTTAACTTATTAATAAATAAAATATTAAATGAAAAGAGATCAGTTGATCTCTTTTTACTTATTAAATAATAACTTTACTTCCCTAACATTGCTATTTTAAGCATATTGTCTTATTCTAAATAGGCTATTTCGATAGATGACATTTTTATTAGTAATGCCCTATCAATTTAATAGTAGCAAGCGATAAGACTAACCATTAATAATCCACTATCATAATTAACAGAAATTAAGATATTGAGTTATTAATTATTTAGGGAGAACGATTATGAGTACTGCTAAATTAGTCAAATCCACACCTTCAGCCCTGCTTTATACCCGTAATAATGTTGATGACAGTGTTAAACTGCATACTATCGAACTACTGCAGCAAATGGTGACTCAGTTTATCGATTTGTCTCTCATTACCAAACAAGCACACTGGAATATGCGCGGCAGAAACTTTATTGCCGTACACGAAATGGTAGATGGTTTCCGTGATACCATCAATGAACATACTGATGAGTTTGCTGAGCGTTTAGTACAATTAGGTGGCACAGTCCTTGGTACACCACAAACTGTCAGTAAAAAAACACCTTTAAAAGCCTATCCACTCGATATTCATGATGTGCAAGATCACCTTAAAGCATTGGCTGATCGCTATGCGGTAGTCGCTAATGATATTCGTAAAGCGATTGATGAAGTTGAAGATGAAGATACTGCTGATATGTTTACCGCAGCATCCCGTGATCTAGATAAATTCTTATGGTTTATTGAAGCAAATATTGAAAACTAATTGCTTATTTAATCACATGCTTCTTACTGAAAAGGGCTACCAATATAGGTAGCCTTTTTATTATTCTGTTTTAGGTATATCTGGCTGATAAATAGGAAAGACAGGTAGCGCGGTTAATAGCCGTGAACCGTAGTTTTTCGTTAATAAACGTCTATCATAAATAACAACTTCACCATGGCAATGATGACTACGAATAAGACGCCCAACTTGCTGGATCAAATTAAATGATGCACTTGGTAAGCTTTGCACTTCAAAAGGATAACGTTTCAGTGATTTTAGCCATTCCCCTTCCGTCACAATGACCGGATCAGTAACAGGTGGAAAAGCAATTTTATGAATATGTACTTGCGTTAAATAGTCACCTTTTAAATCTAACCCTTCAGCAAAAGATTGTAGCCCAATTAACACACTATTATCACCCGCATCAATACGCTTACAATGTGTCTCCACTAAACGATAGCGCGGTTGATCTCCTTGGACTAAGAGACTCAAACGTAGATCTTTAACTTCCTCTAAAAACCCTTCCATCGCCCGTTGACTACTAAATAATACTAATTGCCCTCGATGGTGGTTTTCTACCATTCCTTGACGAAAATAGCGTGCCATCTCTTTTAAATGCGCTTTTTCATTCGCCATTGTCGGTTCATAACGCATTTTAGGGATAACGAGTTTCCCTTGCCTTTCATGTGTAAAAGGCGATGACAAGGTAATAAAACGATCATCAAAGTGTTCGCTTAGTCCTGTAAGCTCTTGAATACGCGAAAAACTGTTTAATGAACGTAGTGTGGCAGAAGTGATCACCACATGAGGAATATTTTTCCATAATAATTGTGTTAACTGTTCACTAACGCGAATACCAGCACAATGTAAATAGAGATGTGACTGCTTTTTATCATAACGACGAGTAAGCCATTTCGAGACGGGTGCTTTTGATGTCTGCTCTAATGTCGCAAGTCGCCATAGTTTTGCCATATTTTCCAGATAACCAACCATTCGGCTAGTGGTTAAAATCGCGCGATGTAAACGTACAACATCTTCTTTTGCTGTTCGCTCAGTTAAGTCGTTAAGAATCGACTCACCTAACATTTTTAAACCATCGGTTAGCTTAAATAAGTTTTGGCAACATAACAGTAATTGTTCAGGTAATTGACCTAAGGGAAATAAATATTCATCATTTTCACTGCGCTCAGGCAATAACGCGCGGGTAAAATGTTCAACGTCTTGGTAGGCTTCGCGCATTTTTGCAATATGAGCATCAAAACGAATGGGATCGGCTAATTTGGGTGGTTTGACTGGGATAAATTGTGCTAAATATTGGCTGACATGACGAGTCATATTATCAAGTTGCATATTTAATGCCGATAAGGTTATTTCCCCTTCAACTTCAAGCGCATCTCTAGCAACATCAGGAATATGATGCCCTTCATCCAATACTAATAAAATATTTTTTGCATCAGGTAACACCGATTCACTTTCCATCGCAGCCATCACAAGAGCATGATTGGTGATAACCACATCAACTTCGTCTATTTCTCGACGGGCCAGAAAAAAAGGACAGCGATGATAGTATTGGCAATTACGACCTAAGCAATTCATTTTATCTGTGCTAATCTTGCGCCATAAACTATCCGTTAATGCTCGTTTATGGTGATCACGCAAACCATCCCAACCAAAGCTGGTAAAATCGTGTTTTAACTCTTGGCAAATCTCCCTTTCCGCACTGGTTGCGACATCAACTTTATCTTCCAGCAAGAACATTAAATCAATTTGCTCACCTTCTGTTGCACAAATTGCCTCTAAATTACGGGGACATAAATAACGACCTCGCCCAAAAGCCCCAGTAAAAGTCAGGTCTGGAATAATTTTTTTTAGTAAAGGCAGATCTTTGCTGTAAATTTGATCTTGTAGCGCCACATTCGCCGTACTGATAATCAGTGGTTTTTTCTCTTCCCGACTGATAGCAATACCAGGAATAAGATAAGAGAGTGTTTTACCTACTCCGGTAGGCGCTTCAATAATTAGATGTCGCCCCATTTCATCAGAAAATGTCTTCGCAACTTCAGCAATCATTTCGCGCTGAGGCGCTCGTGGAATAAAGCCTTCAATATGCTCAGGTAATGCTTTATACCATTGGCTGATTTGCATTTTTACAGATTGAGAAAGGGACATAACTACTCTATTTGTCATTAAAATAAGCGTTATTGTCGCATAACACTGTATAAAAATCAGTAGTCAGCTGCACTTACTCGCCTTTTTCATCAAATACTGCGTAATACGCTAAAACTCTCCAATATTATTGTGGTATTTATCGAAGTCGTTATAAAACAAACATCACGGGGTTATTTAGAAAATAACTGATTTTAGTTTTACTAGAGGTACAGCACTTGTTTCAATGGCATATCTAGATATACTTTTTAGTAACATTCATCTGCACATAAATCTTATGAAAAAATTACTTCTTGTTGTTATCGCACTACTGGCTTTTGGCTCCCTTGGGGGCGTTTTTCTTGCCGGACTAAATATTTATACGCGCTCAACCACACCGGTAGACACAGAGCAAACTCAACCTAATCGCTCACCAGCACAGCAATTTCCAGCTCTACCAGATAGCTCACCATCGACGAAATAAAGAGGTTGCACCATGGAATTTGATTATTTTGTTACTCCACAATGGCTTTTTGAACATCACGACGATCAAGATCTGGTGATAGTTGATGTCAGTGCGCCCATGCCTACGCAAGATATTGACTATCATCAGCGCTATCTTGAACGTCATATCCCTGGTGCCCATTTTTTTGATCTGGATGAAATCGCCGATAAAACAACATCATTACCACATATGTTGCCATCTGACACACTGTTTTCTGAAACCTTAACTCAGTTAGGTATTTCAAATAATACAACAGTGATCCTCTATGATATCGGCAATCTCTTTTCAGCACCTCGTGGCTGGTGGACTTTTACTACCTTAGGTTGTCACAAGGTGCGTATTCTGGCCGGTGGTTTACAAGCTTGGCAAGAAGCGGGGTTCTCCCTTGAACAAGGAGAAACGCCCAACGTCCCAGCCACTCACCCTTTTATCGTCACACGCCACACTCAACGCCGTGTCGATAAACAGCAAGTACTGGATAATCTGACCACGCAGCAAAATCAAATCATTGATGCTCGCTCGGCGGATAGATTTTATGGCAGAGCACCAGAGCCTCGCCCTGGTTTACGTCGGGGTCATATTCCCAATAGTAAAAATGTTCCTTGGGATAGCTTAGTCATTAATGGACAATTAAAAGATAAAGCACAATTACAGCACATATTTGAACAAGCGGGAGTCGATTTATCTCAGCCAATTATTGTCAGTTGTGGCTCAGGTATGACTGCGGCTATTCTATTTTTAGCTTTAACTCTATTGGGCTGCCAAAATATCGCACTGTATGATGGCTCTTGGGCGCAGTGGGGAGCAGAAAACGCATTACCTTGTGCATGCGAATAAAATAAAAGCGATAGTGAAGTTAACGCAAAAAAGTAAACCCGCAGATGCGGGTTTAATAGTATTAATAGACTCTTTATTTCCAATTAACTGGCAAATATTTTTGCTAAATAAAGCACAACGATTGCCCCTATTACGGCAACGACAAAACTACCAAAATTGAAACCATCTACTTTGCCTTTACCAAAGAAATTACTAATTACACCACCAACTACAGCACCCACAATACCTAGAATACAGGTCCAGATAAGGCCGATATCATACGAGCCAGGCATTAAGAATTTGGCTAAGATACCCGCAATAAGACCGAACACAATCCAAGAAAGAAATCCCATAGTTCCCCCTAAATGTAGTGATAATATAGATAGTATATTAAAAATGGTCACTTTAAGAGTGTAAGACGAAATAGTGATTTTTTCCAATAATTGTACTTAAACAGCAATTATTTTTTTCATATTCAGATATTTTTACCTTTTTATAGAAAAAACCAGCACCTTATTATTAATGCTGGTTTTGGCTATTAATAACCTATTGTGGTTATTATAACGCTTCTATTATTTTGGCTATTTCAGGTGAGGTTTTTAGCGTTCTAATTTGACTAAAAAGTGCATCAGCATCTTGATACTCTTTTCTTAAATATCCCAACCACTGTTTTATACGGGAAGCATGGTAATAAGTGGTATCCCCTTGCTTTTCTAGACGAATATAGCGTTTAAGTAATTGGATCACTTGTGACCAAGGCATTTTTTCTTCAATACCTTTTATCACATTACTTAAATTGGGCGTATGCATCGCCCCGCGACCTATCATAATCGCATCACAGCCGGTTATCTTTAAACAAGAGATAGCATCTTCTCGACACCAAATCTCACCGTTAGCGATAACGGGAATAGTCAATTTTTGGCGAATTTCACCAATCGCTTGCCAGTTTATCTTATCAGCACGATAACCATCTTCTTTTGTTCTACCGTGGATAGTAATTTCTGTCGCGCCACCTTGTTCTACAGCATCGGCAATTTCATGGCAATAAGATGAACAATCCCACCCTAATCGTACCTTTACAGAAACAGGTAAATCCGCAGGTACAGCACCACGCATCGCTTTAGTTGCTTGATAAATCGTTTCTGGTTGTTTTAATAACGAAGCACCACCGCCATTACCATTGACGGTTTTAGAAGGACAACCACAATTAAGATCAACGCCCCATGAACCTAAAGAGACGGCTCGAAAAGCGTTTTCTGCCAACCATTGTGGATTTTGCCCTAATAATTGTACCCGCACCAAGGTGCCACTTTGCGTGCGGCTTTGAGTGTGTAATTCAGGACATAAACGATAAAATGCTTTTGGCGGTAATAATGAATCAACAACGCGAATAAATTCCGTGATACAGAGATCGTAATGATTAATCGCCGTCAGTAGATCTCTCACAAGGGGGTCTAACACCCCCTCCATTGGCGCTAATAGGACTCGCACAGTTTAGCCTCAAAATTCTTTTCTAGCTTTTGACCAAGGATTTTGATTATCACGATCATCATCGTGTTTGCGTGAACGTCTAGCGGGTTTAGATTTATTCTGTTTTATCTCACCCGTTTCACTCTCTTTTTGATTACGACTATTTTTATTACGTGGTGTATGGCGATTATCTTTGCCACGCATATCAGCACGACCATGTCCGCCTTCTTTATTATTACGTGCTTTATTCTTTGGCTTTTTATGCAAAGGCGCCGCTTTTATTGAGGGATCAGGATCGTAACCTTCTAATGCTAAACGAGGAATTTCACGTTTTAATAAGCGTTCAATATCAGCTAATAAGCCATGTTCATCAACACAAACTAAAGATATCGCTTTACCTGTTGCCGCCGCACGCCCTGTTCGACCAATACGATGAACGTAATCTTCTGCTACCTGCGGTAATTCAAAGTTGACCACATAAGGAAGTTGGTCAATATCAAGTCCCCGCGCTGCAATATCAGTGGCAACTAACGCTTTTAATTTACCGTCTTTAAAATCAGCTAGAGCACGTGTTCTAGCTCCTTGGCTTTTATTACCGTGGATCGCCGCTGATTTGATGCCATCTAAATTAAGATGTTCAGCTAATTTATTCGCACCATGTTTAGTTCGAGTAAAAATAAGAACTTGAGGCCAATTTTCTAGACCAATTAAGTGTGATAACAGCTCTGTCTTACGCTTTTTATCCACTAAATGGACATATTGATCAACAGATTCAGCCGCTGAGTTTTTGGGGGCAACAGCAATACTTATAGGATTGTTGAGTAGTGAGTTAGCAAGCCCTGTTATCTCTTTTGAAAAAGTCGCTGAAAAGAGTAAATTTTGTCTTTTTTTCGGTAACTTATTGATGACTCGACGAATATCATGAATAAATCCCATATCTAACATACGATCAGCTTCATCTAACACCAATACTTCAACGCGAGATAAGTCGACAGCATTTTGATGTTCAAGATCAAGTAAGCGGCCCGGTGTTGCAATCAAAACATCGACGCCACCTCGTAGTTTCATCATTTGAGGATTGATACTGACGCCACCAAAAACCACCAATGAACGAATAGGTAAATAACGACTATAAGCTTTTACGTTATCGGCAATTTGTGCAGCTAATTCACGTGTAGGGGTTAAAATAAGCGCTTTAACTGGCTTACGCCCTTTCGTTTTCTCTGCTGATGTAGCGAGTTTTTCCAGTATCGGTAATGTAAATGCGGCCGTTTTTCCCGTACCCGTTTGTGCACTCGCTAATACGTCCTTACCCGCCAAAATCGGCTCAATCGCCTGTTGTTGAATAGGGGTTGGGGTTTTATACCCTTGTTCATCAATAGCGCGGAGAAGCGCCTCACTTAAACCAAGCGATGTAAAATCGGTCAAAACAGAAATCTCCTACAACCAGAACGTATAACACGGTGATTGAAATTAAAAATGACGGGCTTTCACCGCAAGGTGAAAGAGAATGAACCTTATCAGGTTAACCTAATAGCGGCCATTTTAACAGTTTTGCCATCTTGCGAATATAAAAATAATTTTTAAATAAATCATGTTTTTTTTATTACATGTCATCTTTATTTCATTATTTACTACAAATTTATCCTGTTACTCAATATCATCGAATATACTACTTTCAATAACGACTATTTTAATGTTATTTCTTTGTTACATTTTACTTAAGTAAGGTATCCTTATGCCAGACACACACCAAAAGAAAACTCGAGGGGAACTTGCAAAACGACAGTTATTAGAAGCTGCCTGTGAAATCTTTGGTAAAAATGGGCCTGATAGCGCCACAACTCGCCAGATTGCGCAAGCTGCGAAGCAAAATATCGCGGCTATTGCTTACTATTTTGGCTCTAAAGAAGGGTTATATCTCGCTGTTGCACAGTATATTGCCGATTTAATTCGAATTGATTTTGAACCCACTGTTGCACAACTTGATGATTTTCTTGAAAAACCTAATCCAACAGAGCACTTACCCCTATTACAAAAACTGATCATTGACAGTTTTTTGCAATATGCCCGACTCGTACTTGATAAAAGCAATGTACATATCAGTCGCATTATGGCAAGAGAACAACTTGTTCCCACAGAAGCCTATTCCCTTATCCACCAGCAAGCGTTATCTCCGCTATTAACTCGTGTAAATCGTTTATTAGCACTTTATATTGGCTTAGATCCAACTTTACCAAAAACCATGCTACATACTCACGCTATTTTGGGAGAGGTGCTATCATTTCGATTAGTACGAGAAACCATTTTACGCCAAACTGGATGGGATAGAATTGGTAAACAGGAATATGAAATTATTTCTAATACCTTAAAAGTACATATTACTTTACTACTTGATGGACTAAGAGAGATCTATACTCATAACAACCATGCATAAATATAAATAGAGTTATTATGAAAACGAAAAAAATCAGTGTCTTTATTATCTTAATGATTATTATCGGTATTATCGCAGGTATCTATTATTATGAAGAGAACAAAGATCCTGAGTTAGTACTCTATGGAAATGTTGATATTCGGACGGTTAACTTAAGTTTTCGTGTTGCAGGCAAGTTAGCGGAACTACAAGTTGATGAAGGTGCGCCGGTCACCAAGGGTCAATTATTAGGCCAACTCGATGATGCACCTTACATTAATGCATTAAATAAAGCTTATGGTGAACGTGATAGTGCCATCGCTTCATTAGCCTTAATGGAGGCTGGTTACCGCAGTGAAGAAATTGCACAAGCCCAGTCAGATGTGTCATTAAAACGTGCCGCATGGCAATATGCTGAAAACTTTTATAAGCGACAACAAGATCTTGCTAATCGCAAAGTTATTTCAGCCAATGACTTAGACAGTGCCCGCAATAATCGTAACCAAGCGGCTGCGGCATTAAAAGCAGCACAAGACAAACTCAATCAATATCAAAATGGTTATCGCCAAGAAGATATTGATATGGCAAGAGGCCAAGTACTTCAAGCCAAAGCGGCAGTCGCCCAAGCAGAGCTTAATCTTCAAGACACCAAATTAACCTCACCTGCAGAAGGAACTATACTGACTCGTGCTGTGGAGCCTGGCACTATTTTATCAGCAGGAAGCCCTGTTTTTACTGTTTCTTTAACTAACCCTGTATGGGTTAGAGCTTATATTAGTGAAAATCATTTAGGTGAAGCGATACCTAATCGCGAAGTGTATCTTTATACCGACAGTCGCAAAGATAAGCCTTATCACGGCACTATAGGTTTTGTTTCGCCAACCGCTGAATTTACCCCTAAAAGCGTTGAAACACCGGAACTACGCACTGATCTAGTTTATCGTATAAGAGTGGTTGTCACCGATGCTGATGATGCATTACGCCAAGGAATGCCAGTGACCTTGAAATTTGCACCGACTCATTAAGTTGAGGAGAGGCAATCAATATGGATAACACAAATTACACCATCAATTTAAGCGGTGTTGAAAAACGCTTTGTTGGGCTTGAAAAACCGGCGGTTGCTTCACTCACCGCCACCATTACCGGTGGTTCAGTCACAGGTCTTGTCGGCCCTGATGGTGCGGGAAAAACAACCCTAATCCGCATGCTAGCAGGATTACTAAAACCTGATGCTGGTGAGATCAAAATTTTAGGAATGGATCCGCAAAAACAGAGTGTTGATGTTAGGGCGATCCTCGGTTATATGCCACAAAAATTTGGCTTATATGAAGATCTCACTGTGCTAGAGAATCTCAATCTTTATGCAGATTTAAAAAATGTTATTGGTGAAGAGAGAAAAAGAGTTTATCAACAGCTACTCTCTTTTACTGACTTAACACGTTTTACCTCTCGTCTAGCGGGTAATCTTTCTGGTGGGATGAAACAAAAATTAGGGTTAGCTTGTACTCTATTAGGTAGTCCCAAAGTCCTGTTATTAGATGAGCCGGGAGTTGGTGTTGATCCCATTGCCCGTCGAGAGCTTTGGCAAATGGTTCATACCTTAGCCGGTGATGGCATGCTTATCTTATGGAGTACCTCTTATCTTGATGAAGCAGAACAATGTAAAAACATTCTGCTACTGAATAAAGGTGAATTACTTTATAGCGGTGTACCTCAGACTTTAACTGCTAAAATGGCGGGACGCTCTTTTTTACTCAATGTTGAAGGTCATCAGCGTCGAAAAGTATTGCAACAAGCCATTATACAACCTCAAGTGACCGATGGCGTGATCCAAGGGCAATCTGTACGATTGATCTTAAAAAAACACAGTGACCAAACGGCATTGTTAAACGCCTTAGGAAAACCAGATGCAAAACTTATTCCGGCGACACCGCGATTTGAAGATGCCTTTATTGATTTATTAGGTGGTGGCCCTTCTCATAAATCTGAACTGGCGGAGATCATGCCACAAATCCCTCCTGCACCCGATGAAACCGTTATTGAAGCACAACAATTAACGAAAATGTTCGGTCAATTTGCCGCCACTGATCATGTTGATTTCCAAGTTAAACGTGGGGAGATTTTCGGATTATTAGGCCCTAACGGTGCGGGAAAATCGACAACCTTTAAGATGATGTGCGGGCTATTAGTACCAACGAGTGGTAAAGCATTAGTGTTAGGTATGGATCTGAAAGTCAGCTCAGGTAAAGCTCGCCAACATTTAGGTTATATGGCACAAAAATTCTCGCTATATAGCAACTTAAAAGTGGGGCAAAACCTGAAGTTTTTTTCTGGGGTTTATGGATTATATGGTAAGCAACAACGCAATAAAATTAATGATATGATAACCGCATTTGGCTTACAGCCAATGATTAACCAAATCACCGATACCTTACCTCTTGGCTATAAACAGCGTCTTGCCCTTGCATGCTCTTTGATGCATGAGCCAGATATTCTTTTTCTTGATGAACCTACCTCAGGGGTTGACCCTTTAACACGCCGTGAATTCTGGCTTCATATCAATGGAATGGTGGATAAAGGTGTAACAGTGATGGTAACGACTCACTTTATGGATGAAGCTGAATATTGTGATCGTATCGGTTTGGTTTATCGCGGAAAAATTATTGCAGCAGGCGAGCCGGATTCATTAAAACAGATGGTAGCAACAGAAGAAAATCCGACCCCCTCTATGGAAGATGCTTTTATTGGCTTAGTACTGGATTACGATAAAAAACTTGAACAAGAAAATCACCAAGGGAGCGAAAAACATGAGTAATTCGTCTCAATCATCACCTGCACACTTTTCTTGGCGACGTTTATATGCTCTTTGTTTAAAAGAGACTAAACAAATCACCCGTGATCCCAGTAGCGCGCTTATTGCTATTGTTATCCCCCTCACCTTACTGTTTATTTTTGGTTACGGTATCAACTTAGATTCAAGCAAATTAAATATTGGTATACTAACTAACCAACAAAGCCAACCGGCACAAGAGTTAGTGTATACTTTTACCAACTCTCCCTATATTAACGCCACCATCAGCGATAATCGCCAATTGCTTATCGATAAAATGCAAGCCGGAGAAATTCGTGGCATTGTGGTTATTCCTGTCGACTTTGCGCAATTATTAGCCCGACAAGATAGCAAAGCTCCCATTCAAGTGATCACCGATGGTAGTGAGCCAAATACTGCAAACTTTGTACAAGCCTATACCAAAGGGGTTTGGCAAATCTGGTTACAGCAACAAGCTTTAAGTCAAGGCATTCAACAGCAGCCATTAATTGAAATTGAGCCAAGGTATTGGTTTAACCCTGCCGCCATCAGCCAACACTATATTATTCCCGGTGCCGTCACTATTATCATCACCGTGGTTGGGGCTATTCTAACCTCTTTGGTTATTGCTCGAGAATGGGAGCGTGGCACCATGGAAGCCTTACTCTCAACCCAAATTACACGCACAGAATTACTGCTTTCCAAGCTCATTCCTTATCAAGTATTAGGCAGTTTTGTTATGGTGCTATGTATGTTGGTCACTGTCTATATATTAGGCGTGCCTTACCGTGGCTCATTATGGATTTTAGCGGATATTACTTCACTATTTTTAGCCACTGCACTAGGTATGGGGCTATTGATCTCCACCCTAACTCGCAATCAATTTAACGCGGCAATGATCTCACTTAATGCGGCTTTTTTACCTGCGGTGATGTTATCAGGCTTTGTATTTGAAATTGATAGCATGCCATTTTTTATTCAAGTAGTGACCTATTTTATTCCCGCACGTTATTTTGTCAGTAGCTTACAGACACTCTTCTTAGCGGGAGATATTCCGATGATCTTAATGCTAGATATGTGGCTATTAATTGTTTCAGCCATCTTTTTTATTGGCTTAACGGCGTTAGCAACACGTCGTCGCTTAGATTAATAAGGGAGAGTTTTTATGTTTCATCGTCTTCTCACCCTGATAATGAAAGAGCTACAGTCATTATTACAAGAGCCACAAACACGGATTATCTTAATATTACCGGTTATCTTTCAGATGATCTTATTCCCTTTTGCGGCCACCCTTGATGTTACCAATGCCTCTGTTGCTATTTTTGATGAAGACAATGGTAAACAATCTATTGAATTAACCCAACGCATAGCCAAAGCCAGTGCTTTTTCTGAAACCCTATTATTAAAAAGTGAACATGAAATTAAAGAGACGATTAATAATCGTAAAGCCTTGCTATTAGTGCGTTTTCCACAAAATTTTAGTGCTAATTTAGCCAGTCATACTCCGGTAAAATTACAATTAATTCTTGATGGACGTAATTCTAATAGTGCACAAATTGCGGCAAATTATGTACAACAAATTGTGCAAAATTATCAAACAGAATTAGCCGGCGATACCCCATCTTTACTGAATAAAAGCGAATTAGTAGTACGTAATTGGTATAACCCCAATTTAAACTATAAATGGTTTATTGTGCCTTCTTTAGTGGCCTTAATTATCACCATCGGGGTAATGATAGTAACATCACTGTCTGTTGCTAGAGAGCGAGAGCAAGGGACATTAGATCAGCTATTAGTTTCACCGTTATCAACTTGGCAAATCTTTGTGGGAAAAGCGGTTCCTGCCATGGTTGTTGCGGCAGTACAGGGAACCATTGTATTAATTATCGGTATTTTCGGCTATCAAATACCTTTTTCAGGCTCACTGCTATTATTTTACTTTACCATGCTTATTTACGGTTTATCGCTGGTAGGTTTTGGGCTTTTGATTTCCGCGTTAAGTTCAACACAACAACAAGCATTTATTGGTGTGTTCGTATTTATGATGCCCGCAGTATTATTATCAGGCTATATTTCTCCAGTGGAAAATATGCCAGTTTGGTTACAGCAAGCCACATGGATAAACCCAATCCGCCATTTCACCGATATTACCAAACAAATCTACCTCAAAAATGCCGATATTACCGTAATATGGCATAGTTTATGGGCACTGATTGTTATTGCTATTGGGACAGGCTCTATTGCCTATTATCTTTTCCGCAGGAAGATAGCTTGACATCCTCCACGCCCTAAAGGACGTGGATCCCTACTGCGTTCAGACTGATGTCTGAATCA
>NZ_CAWQNB010000021.1:0-2706 GCF_963896135.1 Proteus sp. G2609
TGATGGAGATGATATGCTTATTGATTATTATGGTGCTAATATGTTGAATGGTGGTAAGGGTAATGATCGGATCTGTGTAGCATCAATGGATAGAGGGCTTCCAGGCAGAAATATCATTCAAGGGGGAGAAGGTGATGATGAAATATATTTAGGCACAGGAACTCATCATGTAACCGGTGGACAAGGAAATGATACCTTTAATTTTTTCTGCTATGAGGGCATTGAAAGCAATAGTTCAATTTGGGATTTTGAAAAAAACAAGGATAAAATAACTTTGATTACTAGGGATTATAGAAAAATAGATATAACAAAAATGAAAAAAGTTGATAAATTATCAGGAGATAAAAATGAATTTTCATTAAATTATAACAAACCAGCCAACAAAACCATCATAGACGTTTCAACATCTTCTAACGATGATAAGTCCATTGTACATATAGAGATTGTCGGTATATTTAACCATGATGAACTCTTTGCAGTATAAATAAATCTCACCATATGATTTGTTAAAATTTTAAACTATTTCTCTATAAATTATCATTAATTATTATATTAATAATAATCCAGCATAATAACGATAAACAACTAAAAACACACTAATAAATAGTGTGTTTCTATAAAATTTATTTCTATAAATATAACAACCAACTAATAATATAAAAAATACTGATATGTGTTTTTTCAAAAAGTAATAAAACAACAAAAATACAATAATTAGCTAATTATAGAATAAGTTTATTTTATAATAATTAATGCAAATAATTTATTATTAAATAAGAAAGGAATTTATATGACTATAGTAAAAAATGTTAAAGAAACGACTAATTTCTATTTACCTAAAGGGATCATCACAACAGGAACTATGATAGGTTGGCCAAAAAAATCACCAAATGAAATAACAACAATAACTTATACATTTCCAGATCATAACACATACCGAGAAATTATAAAAAACAAAAACCCATTAACAGAAAATATGAGAAAAAAAACGCTAAAAGATATATATGAATATTATAGGTTAGTAAATATTAGAGAACAAAAAAAACAAGAATTAAACACCATTGAAGATAAAGATAGTGAGGCTTCAAAAAAAAGAATAAAAGAATTAGAAGAAGGAATAAAAAAAATAGCAAATGATATTTATACTATACTAGATAATATACCTATCTATATTTATTCCACTCAAGAAACAATATTCCCCCATCAACAAGAAGTTATCGAAGAAATATTAAAAAATGCCTCAGATATATTACCTATATTTTTTAAAAAAATATCACCATATAGCAATGCTGATTTAAAGTTTGGTTATTATAATCAATTTATTAATATATCTGGTACAAAATTCATTTCAGGTTATCGAAAAGGCAGTGCTAGTCATCCTAATGAGGAAGGTACACCTATAAAAGAGATAAAACCAGATGAAGAACATGATACGCCTGGTACTATATTTATTGATTTTTCTTCACGCGAACATTATAAAACAATTAAGCAAGATAATATTGATAAATATATAGAAAATGAGGCTGATATCTATGATATATATTATATTAATAAAAATAAAACTATTACAATAGCAAGAGGTAATAATGAGTTACGCGAAGAATACCAACAAAATAAACATAAAATCGGCTCATTTGTATATCATGCTTTTATACATGAATTAGGTCATTCTCTAGGGCTATTCCATATTTGGGAATACATACTAAATGAAGAGCATAAAGTATTAGATTCAATTAAATACTCAGTTATGAGCTATAAGTGTCCTGATATTAAAGATGCAGATTTTGGTGGCCTTTATCCTATGACCTTTATGCTAGTAGATATATTATTATTACAATATCTCTATGGCCCAAATATGACCACACGTCTTGAAAATAATACCTATGGATTTCATTCCAATACGGGACGCGCCGCTTACTCTTTAAAAAGCATAGAAGATAAATTAGTGAGCTGTATTTGGGATTCGGGTGGAATTGATACATTAGACTTTTCCCTATATACCGTTAATCAAGTCATTAATCTCAATGAAGGCTGTTTTTCAGATATTGGAGGATTACGGAGTAATATCTCTATTGCCTATAACACTATTATTGAAAATGCGATTGGTGGTAAAGGTGATGACACTCTCATAGGAAATCCTTTTGATAATAACCTAATAGGTGGTGATGGCAATGATTTATTTTATGGTGGCTCTGGAAACGATATTATATACGGAGAATTGGGAAATGATGTGCTCTATGGTGATGATGGAGATGATATGCTTATTGATTATTATGGTGCTAATATGTTGAATGGTGGTAAGGGTAATGATCGGATCTGTGTAGCATCAATGGATAGAGGGCTTCCAGGCAGAAATATCATTCAAGGGGGAGAAGGTGATGATGAAATATATTTAGGCACAGGAACTCATCATGTAACCGGTGGACAAGGAAATGATACCTTTAATTTTTTCTGCTATGAGGGCATTGAAAGCAATAGTTCAATTTGGGATTTTGAAAAAAACAAGGATAAAATAACTTTGATTACTAGGGATTATAGAAAAATAGATATAACAAAAATGAAAAAAGTTGATAAATTATCAGGAGATAAAAATGAATTTTCATTAAATTATAACAAACCAGCCAACAAAACCATCATAGACGTTTCAACATCTTCTAACGATGATAAGTCCATTGTACATATAGAGATTGTCGGTATATTTAACCA
>NZ_CAWQNB010000022.1:0-18225 GCF_963896135.1 Proteus sp. G2609
CCTTGAGTTAAGCTGACATCGACACTGTTTTGGCCGTTTTGTACCGCATCTTTAGGAATATCAACAGATACTTTACCCGCAGCAGCTTCATCTTTAGTGACTGTATGCGTTACGGTTTCAGTGGTTTTGTCTGGGCGAGTGACCGTTAAGGTGATTTCCGCCCCTTCAACCGTACCCGCTGGCAAGGTAACTTCCGCTTGTAAGCCGTCTTTCAGTTCATCCGCATTCGCATAACCATCAGCCACTTCTGGGATAGTCAGTACAGGCGCATCAGCGACACCGTCCGTTTTCGAGGTCACCGTTGATGGGTCACTTTCGTTGCCACTCGGATCTTTGGCAATCCCTGTTACTTCACTGTTGTCTTTTACATTATCCGCAGGAATAGTCGCTTTATCGCCGTTGCTGTCTGGGATCAACGCCGGTGTATCAGATGTCCAACCGTTATCCCCTTTTTCTAAGGTAACCGTGTGCTTATCACCCTTTTCATCTTCAAAGGTAATTTCTACCGTATCACCTTTATTGGCATCTGTTGGTAAGTCAACTGAAACCGAACCATCGTCCTCTGCTTTTAATACAGGAGCCGACGGTGCCACTGTATCGACAGCAAAGTCAGTAGGTTTACCTTGACCACTGGTATTACCTGCCGGATCAGTAATTTCTGCGGTAACAGAATAGTTACCATCTGCTGTCACTTTATCTGCGGGGATAGTCACATCAGCTTTGCCTACCGCCACTTCATCTGCAGTCAGTGTGTGTTCAACAGTATCAGTTGATCCATCTGGTTTGGTAATAGTGAGTGTCAGTGTGTCACCTGCCGCACTCCCCCCCGGTACAGTCACTTCGGTCTGTACGCCATCTTTTAGCTCGTCAGCATTTACACCGTCCGCAGCTTCTGGAATGGTCACTACCGGCGTGGTATCCACCGTACCATCACCATCTGTATCGCCCGGGATTTGTCCATCAACAGCAAAATCTACTTTGTTTCCTGGTTTGGCTGGATTATTGCCTTGAGTTATGCTGACATCGACACTGTTTTGGCCGTTTTGTACCGCATCTTTAGGAATATCAATCGAAATCTTACCTGCAGCAACATCATCTTTAGTTACAGTGTATGTAATCGTTTCTGTAGTATTATCTGGGCGAGTGACCGTTAAGGTGATTTCCGCCCCTTCAACCGTACCCGCTGGCAAAGTAACTTCTGCTTGTAAACCGTCTTTCAGCTCTTCTGCATTCGCATAACCATCGTCAACTTCTGGAATGCTTAAAACAGGCATATCTGATACGGGATCAGGTTTGGCTGTTACAGTAACATCATCACTTTTATTACCACTCGGATCTTTCGCACTTGCGGTAACATCACTATTATCTTTTATCTTATCATTAGGGATAGTGACTTGATTATTATCTGTATCAGGAATTAATTCAGGATCACTTGATGTCCAGCCATTATCTCCCTTTTCTAATGTGACAGTATTTGAATTACCATCCTCATCTTCAAAAGTGACATCTACAGAATCACCTTTATTGGCATCTTTTGGTAAATCGATAGAAACAGAACCATCATCTTCTGCAGTTAATCCTGGCTTACTCGGCGCGGTAATATCAGCCTCATTACCTTTATTATTGTCACCACCATGATTTCTATTAGCTAAAAAGATCGCTAATGCACTACCGATTGAACCAGCAACCCATAAAAATAGACCAATTCCATCATCATTATCAGAAAGAGTACCTGTTTCACCAGCAACTAAATGTTCTAAAACAGGACCATCTTGAGTAATAGTTGCTTGTCCCATTACACCATTTGAATCTAAAACATTTAAAGTGGCGTAACATTGTTGTTCCCCTGGTTGGCATTCTTGCCAAAAATCTTTAATAACAACTTCTATATTTTGTTCTTTACTAGATAAAATAAGATCATCCGATTTACGATGCGCTTGAATATCTAATGGAGAAAGTTGAGTATCTGAATCAATTAACTGATACACATCCCCTGCTTTCGCCGTTATAGTATGCTTAGCATGAGGTTGTAATTGTACTTTCTCGTTTGAATTCTTTTCAAAAAAGATTATATTCATATATAACTCTCGTATAAAATGTCTCTAAATTAATTTAGAGGCTATCTAATGTAATACTGCTAACATCTATAAATACCTACCTTTACTTTCTATGATCTATCCTTCTCCTATTATTTATTTCAATAAATTCAAATTGACATAAATTATTATCAACAATAGAAAATGAAGATGTTTCTTTCTCTATCAATTTAATAAAATGAATCATTGGAATATCAAAAAAAGCGCATACTCTAAGTAGGAAAGATACACTCCATTGAACTTCTCCTCGCTCAATCCGTGAAAGGTGCTGTTGACTTATTCCAAAGGCTTTTGCCAATTCGCATCCTGACAGCAAAGAACGTTTTCTTAAAAATTTAATCTCTCGGCCTAAAATCTTATTTATGTCCATAAAAATACCAACATAAGGTTTTAAAAAACACCAAGATAAAATAACCAATTGTTTTAATTATATTTTTTACATAAAAATAATATTACTCTTTTTACTCTCACCTACTGATATCTCTTAACATATACATCTACCCATAACTAAAACAATCCAAATAAGAGTAGCAATACTCTATTTATGAGAACTTTACGCTTTTAATAGAATTCTTTTAAGCCAACAAAATGATAAATTAATCACCCATTATGATAATTAACAAAATGATAAAATTGAACCAAAAAAGCAAAAGATAAATAATAACAATTAACATCTTTAACATAAAAAACACCAAAAATGTTAAAACAACCTTTTTACTTAATATAAAATTCCCAAAAAAGATAAAGATATATGGAGGATCTAAAAACTCTCTAAAATAAATAGGAAAAAATAAAGTAACAAATACCTCACAGAAAAATAATGCAATATGATAAAAAATAACCCAATTAGATAATTAAATCTAAAAACGTTATTTTTTAATTTATTTATTTCCATCAACATGATAATAATTTATTTACAAAAGCTTATAAATTAATAATTTTGTTTATTGTTAAATATACAAACAAAAATAAACCATTTAATATTAGATTAGGAAGCAAAAGAATTTAATATGAATGCCTATATAGATAATACTTTAAAATTTAAAAACATTATTTTCTCTAACCACATTCTTTTGTTAATTAGAAAAGATTGTGAAATATCCATAACAAAAGATAATGTTAAATATCAAATAGATAACGACAGTATCGTTTTTATAAAAAAAAATTCAGCATTAGATATTATCTTAGGAAAAAATAAAATGCCTGAATTTATATTTTTATCTCATGAAGTTATGATGGAAGTATTAAAAATTACTATTAACAATAAAAAAGAGGAAGTTACTCAAGATAATAATAAAGATAGCTTTATAAAACAAGCGAATCATGAAGATATTCTATTTTTCAATAGATTAAAAAATAAATTTAATGATGAAGTCATTACAAATAACAAAACTTCGCTTAGTCAGATACTAAAAATCGCATATTTACTGTTAAACTTTGATATACCTAACCTTATATTAAAATCAAAACCGGAATTAACATCAGTAAAAGTAAAAGATATTATTATTAGTGACTTACAACATAGCTGGTCTCTAAAAGAGATTAGTAGTAAATTATTTATTAGTGAATCTTCATTACGAAAAAAACTTGAAGCAGAAAAAACTAATTTTATGACTTTATTAACAACGGTAAGAATGGCACACGCAATGAATCTTCTAGCTACAACAAATTTAACAATAGGACAGATATCTTCATTGTCTGGGTATAAAAATACTTCCTATTTTATTAAAAAATTCAAGAAGTATTATAAAAGCTCCCCGAAAAAACTTAAATGTCTAAATTATAGGGATAAGATAATTTAAAGAACAAATGTTTTTATCTAATTTACCTGAATTAAATATTTCTATATCATAGCCATCTCTTCTCTTGGCTTGCAATAGCGGTAATTCTCTCATATAGATAATATTGGATAAAATCATATAATCTTCCCAAGAGCCTAAAAATGAAAATAGATAATACTTTAGACCTTCCTTATTAAAGGAAAAATTATAATCATGAATATATTTTATATTATATTTTACAGTAATTTTATTTTTAACTTTACTACTAAGGAAATAATTATAAGATACACACAAATTATCATTTGATGAATCAACAAGACTTTTTATTATTTCAATCTGTTTTTTATTTTTATAGCCTAGCCCCTCTATTGCAATATTTGACTTAAAGTCAAAAGGAATAGAAATATCAAAAAACTTAAAATCATCAGAATTATTATCAAGCAATCTATCTTTTGATAAATAAATTAACTGACAATTTATTTTTTTAAAATCAAATACTTTATGTTGAGGTCGATAATATCTAAAATCCCAAAATTTACTTTTTCTATAAAATTCAGGCGTTACCTTAAAATATCGTTTAAAAGCTCTTGAAAAATTCTGCTGAGAAGTAAAAGAGTAATCATTAGATATTTCTGATATAGAATACCGAGTTAATTTAAGCAAAATTGCTGACATAGATAACTTTCTAGACAAAATATATTTAGCAATAGTTGATTTTGTTTTATGCAGAAATAGATCTTGAAAATATCTTTGACTATAACCAGATTTTTTTATTACATCTATTGTTGAAATTGGTTTAGTCAGATTATCTTCTATCCAATCAAGGATATCGTTAATTATTTTATCATGCATTTTTTATCCTCTTTAAAATGTATTTTTATAGTATTATAATTGTGCTATTTCATCATTATTTATCAAAACCGCTATAGTATCTAATTTTAAATCAATATTTTTACATTATAGCCCAAATAAACCATTATAGTTCAATTAATAAAAATTATTTATAAAATCATTTTTATCAATAAGTTAATTAATCCCAAAAAATTTTAATACGTTACAATCGTATTATTTATAAATTTAATCACTCGATTTCAAAAAAATAAGTCTCTATTTATCCTAATGATAAATAGAGACTTATTCAGATGATTATATGAAAATATCTATCAATTATATGCTAAATCATAATATGTCAATCAAACGTAGCGATTAGCCAAGCTGAACCTTTATAATCTCCAGCTATCGCATTTGTTCCTTGAAGATGGCTGGTTATCTTAATTGTTCTCAAATAATTAATGTCAATTTTAAAATCTTTACCTTTTTGCCCGGTTATTTCATCTGTCATGGTCAACTCACTATAAATTTTATTATTGCTGTTTTGGGTATTCACCATCGGTAATCTTTTTTGAGGATCGTTATCAGTTATATAATCAAGACGTAATCTCACTTTTGTTGCTTTTGAAAAAACACAATTATAAGTTACACTTTCTGTAACTAAGCTGTCATAATTTAATGTATTGAGTTGCCCATGCTTTAAATTTAAAGTACTTACTTGTCCTGTACTTGTTACTGTTTTACAAGAAGAAGTTACGTTTAATTGTGATGCTGCTAATCGCATAGGAACAGTGACATCATTCAATGCCCAAGAATTTTGAGGAGGACTCGTTCCTGATCGTGTAAATGCACGAACATAACCTCCTAGATCCATTTCAGGTATAGGTAGCTGAGAATCAATAACCATATCATTTATATAAAATGTCACACTGATTGGAAATTGTACAGTAAATTCACTGGCATGAGCAGTTAATGTTGGTGTAGCCTGTTCACAAACAGATCCTCTTATATTTACCCAATTCAACATTTGAGTATCAATGGTCATTACCAAATTACTATTAATACGATATGCCATATGGCCTTCTATATTGGTACCAGCCATATTTTGTTATTAGTATACAAAAAAGACAAATATAAAATTCTCTTTTTTACGATTGTGGTAGTATCTGCGTACAATTTTTAGACTAAATCAAACAGTAAAAGAATCACTTGTGGAAAACAACCTGCTAAAACTACAATAACTTTATCACACAGCAGATAAATACAGAAAAACGCTCATGACAGATACTAATAAAAAAAAGTTAACAATCAATGATATAGCCAAACTTTGTGGTGTGGGCAAATCGACTGTTTCAAGAGTACTTAATCAAGACCCTATGGTTAATGAAGAAACAAGGAAAAAAGTTAACTCAATTATTGAGAAATATAAATTCACGCCGTCAAAATCTGCACGAGCAATGCGGGGATACTCTAATCGTTCTTTTGGTATTATCGTCACTCGCCTTGATTCTTATGCGGAAAATCAAGCGGTTAGTGCCATATTACCGATCCTTTATCAAAACAACATTGACCCTATTATTTTAGAAAGCCAATTTAGCCAAGCCAAAGTAGAAGAAAACTTAAAAATGCTCGCCCACCAGAAAATCGATGGCGTAATATTATTTGCATTTTCAGGGATCAATGCGGCTAACTTAGCAAGTTGGAAACAAAAAATGGTTGTTATAGCAAGACCACTAGAAGGTTTTGTTTCCATTTGTCATGACGATGAACGAGCTGTTAACGCTTTAATGCATTATTTCCATCGAGACAAACATTATCAACATATAAGTTTTATCGGGATCCAAATTAATGATGAAACAACGGGTTTATTACGTTATCAAACTTATCTTCAATATTGCCAGCAACATCAATTAATATCTCAAGCTCAACTTGGTGAACTTAATTATCAAAGTGGCTATTTACTTGCCAAACAAGCATTAGCAAGCAAGCCTCAAGCTATTTTATGTGCGACCGACTCTCTGGCCTTTGGTGTACAAAAATATTTAGCCGAACAGAAAATAGATCATATTGAGGTGGCCTGCATCGGTCGTAATGATCTACTCACCTTTTTATTTCCTCAAACTAAATTCTATCGATTAGGTTTTAGAGAAAGTGGACAAGAAGCTGCTAACATATTGATACAAATGCTAGAAAAAAATATTCCTGCACAAAAAATCATTATATCAAGTCATGACTTAAACCCATGATCAAATAAATTAATGATCATTAACTGTGATCTTTATCTTGTTATGGGAACGTTCCCATTGGATAAAAAGAAAGATCTCGATATATTAAAAATAACCCTACTATTATGAGAATATTAATATGTCGATACCTCAAGACAACCAAGCCATTGAAGAGTTAATTACTCTTGTTGGAGGTTCAGATAATGTTATTAGCGTTTCACACTGTCTAACCAGATTACGTTTTGTTTTGAATGATCCCAATCTCGCTGATATAGATAAAATTAAAAAAATATCTTTTGTTAAAGGCTGTTTTAATAATGCGGGTCAATTTCAAGTTATTGTTGGTATGGATGTTGATATCTACTATAAATTATTAATTAATAAGCTTTCATTAAAAGCTAAATCTAAAGATGATATAAAATCTGACGCGAAAAAGAATATGGGATTCTGGCAAAAGCTGATTGCCAATTTAGCCGAAATTTTTGTTCCATTATTACCTATCTTAATTTGCGGCGGTTTATTGTTAGGATTAAGAAATGTTATTGGCGAAATGCCTATATCAGATAATAAACCCCTCACTTATTTTTATCCTTGGTTAACGCCAATATATGATTTTCTCTGGTTACCTTGTGAAGCCATCTTCCATTTTCTACCTGTGAGTATTTGCTGGTCGAGTGTAAAAAAGATGGGTGGTACACCTGCACTAGGTATCGTACTAGGTATAACCTTAGTTTCTCCACAACTAATGAATGCTTACAATTTAGGTTCACAAATTCCTGAGGTTTGGAATTTTGGTTTATTTACTATTGAGAAAGTAGGTTATCAAGCCCAAGTGATCCCTTCGATTTTAGCGGGACTATTTCTGGGATGGTTTGAGACTAAATTACGTCGTTTTATCCCTGATTACCTAAAATTAGTTATTGTGCCGATTGTAACTCTTATTGTCGCCGTTTTTGTTGCCCATGTTATTTTAGGCCCTATCGGTAGAAGCATAGGTGATGGTCTCGCCCAACTGATCAAATTTTTAATGTTAGGTGATTTTGCCCCTATTGGTTCAACTATTTTTGCCTTTTTCTATTCCCCCATGGTGATCACCGGCTTACATCACACAACGTTAGCGATAGATTTACAAATGACTCAAAGTTATGGCGGTACACCTATTTGGCCGATTATCGCTCTGTCTAATATTGCTCAAGCATCCGCCGTTGTAGGCATTATTATCGTTAGCCGCAAATTAAATGAACAAGAAATTACTATTCCGGCAGCTATCTCTGCTTATTTAGGTGTGACAGAGCCAGCCATGTATGGCGTCAACTTAAAATATGGCTTTCCTATGCTGTGCGCCATGATTGGCGCTGCGCTAGCGGGTTTGATTTGTGGATTAAATAATGTGCTATCTAATGGTATTGGTGTCGGCGGATTACCCGGTATTTTATCTATCCAACCTACTTATTGGTTAGTTTATTTATTGGCAATGATAGTGGCTATTGTCGTCCCTATTGGATTAACCATTCTGGTCTATCGCTATAAAGAAAAAGCAGGCACCTTGCAAGTCGATTAATTTAATCTCAAACTAAAGGTTAAACATGAATTATATCTCTGTTATTCTTTCTGATACTGATATCACCATTAAATATCTTTCAGAAAAAAGCCATTATTCATTTAATACCACAAATAGCCATTACCTTGATTGGCTAAATATGGCTAAAGCTATTAATCATAAATTTAAATCTGCTCAAGGTGGTTTGATATATTCGATAAGTAATAAATTGGATAGCGCTATTATTAAAACCATTGATAATAAAGTAATAAATTTATCAAATTTCTTTACTGAAATATTTAATAAACCTTTTATTTATATCAATAAAGCGCAGCTTGAACATCATCATGATTTAGAAGAAAAAATGGTTACAGTTGCCAATAACTTTGCTTGGTCAATTGAATATTCAGGCTTAGAAACAGGAAAAGATGAATATTGCCAAGAGTCTCTCTTAACTACGGCCAATGGTTATATTGGGTTAAGAGGAACTTTGCCCGAAATGACTATAAGTGATGAGCACTACCCCGCTACCTATATTGCTGGCCTATATAATCAGGCAAGTTCACAAATAGAAAACCATCAGGTGATTAATGAAGATTTTGTTAATGCACCTAATGGACAATTTATTTCTCTTAAAATTGGTAAGGGAGAATATCTTCATCCAAAGCAACTGATAACACACCATTTAACACGTCATTTAGATTTGAAAACGGGTGTATTCACTAGCCAATGGCGTGTAGAAACCCCTGAAGGACAGCAACTTGATATTCATTGTACAAAATTTGCCAATATGGCTGATATGCCACATTACGCCATTTTATATACCTTTAAACCATTAAATTTCTCAGGTGAGATAACGGTTATAACTCGCCTAGAAGGAAATACTTATAATTACGGTGTACAACGCTACCGTAGCCTTAATCCCCATCATTATCATGTGCTACAAACTGGAGCGAATAAGCAACACGCATTTATATTAGCTCAAACAGATCAGTCAAAAATAGGGATCGGATTATCGTCAACAATCAGGGGTGATTTCTTTGCAAATGAAGATATTGTTTGTCATGTTTCAGATACGCTTGTTGAACAAACCATCACCTTCAACGCTCAACAAAATACCACCTATCAACTTGAAAAATGTGTTGCTGTAACAACCTCTACGGCTTACCCAGACTCATGGCAAGATGTGGTTAATAAGGAACAACAACCTTTACACAGCCAATTGATAAATAGCCAAAAAGCGTGGAAAACGTTATGGGATAGTGCCGATATCTCGATTTCTGGCGATCTGATGACCCAAAAATTACTACGCTTACATACCTTCCATTTACTGTCATCCGCATCACCATTTAGCAATCAGCAACATCAATTAGATGTTTCAGTCACCGCCCGAGGGTTACACGGGGAAGCCTATCGAGGCCATATTTTCTGGGATGAGATCTTTATTCTGCCATTTTATATCATGCACTTCCCTGAAACCGCACGCCAACTATTACTATATCGTTACCACAGGCTACCTGTTGCACGTCTTGCGGCACGAGCAGAAGGATTTCAAGGTGCTATGTTCCCTTGGCAATCAGGGCATGATGGTAGTGAGCAAACCCAGACACTGCATTTAAACCCCTTATCAGGGCAATGGGATGCCGACCACAGTTGTCGTCAACGTCATGTCTCATTAGCGATTGCCTATAATGTGTGGCTATATTGGCTAAATACTCATGATCACCAATTTATGGAACAGTATGGACTTGAACTACTCAATGACATTACCTTGTTCTGGTTAGACCAATGTCAGTGGGATGAAGGCGATCAACGTTTTCATATTAATGGAGTTATGGGGCCGGATGAATTTCATGAGAAATACGCAGACTCACCTGAAGGTGGCTTAAAAGATAACGCATACACTAATTTAATGGTGGTTTGGTTGTTTAATCAAATAGAGATGTTCATAAACAATGATCGTTTTTCTAAAAAATTACAACAGCTAAACAGCCAATCTAGCGTTTTCAATAAAATACAAGAAGTTAAAAATCGTATTGCTATCAATATTGATGCTCATGAAATTATTGAACAGTTCTCAGGTTATTTTCAATTAAAAGATCTGGATTGGGAAAGCTATCGAAAAAAATACGGCAATATCTATCGTATGGATAGAATTTTGCGTAAAGAAAATAAATCTGCCGATGATTACAAAGTAGCTAAACAAGCAGATACCCTGATGTTATTTAATAACCTAGATAAGCAAACCGTACATTCCCTAATTACCTCTCTTGGTTATTCAGTTTCTAAGCACTTTGCTGAAAAAAATCTACATTACTATTTAGAAAGAACCTCTCATGGTTCCACACTGTCACGCATTGTCCATGCTTATCTCGCAGAACAAATACAGTTACATGATTTGTCATGGCAACTTTATCAAGATGCTCTTTATTCAGATTATAATGATATCCAAGGTGGAACAACTGCCGAAGGTATTCATACTGGTGTCATGGCGGCAACATTAAATACCACCATCATGGCTTATGCCGGTGTTGATATTCGTCAGGATATGCTGACCATCACCCCTTCACTCCCTCAACAATGGCAAAAGCTAAGCTTTAAATTATTGCATCGCTCTACTTTATATCAAATTAATCTCACTCATAAAGAAATTAGTATTTTAAGTGATAAGCCCAGTACCATTTTAATTAACCATCAAACACATAAGCTAACCGCCAATACGTTATTAGTATTAAATTTAAATGGAGACACGCAAAATGACTAAAGGTCTTATTTTTGATCTGGATGGCGTAATTGTTGATACCGCCAATTACCACTATATTGCGTGGAAAAAGCTATCTAATGAAATAGGAATTGATTTTGACAAAGAGTTTAACCATTTATTAAAAGGAATAAGTCGAATTGAGTCATTAGAGCTTATTTTATCTCATGGTAATAAAAGTGATGTTTATTCTGAGGATGAAAAAAAATCATTAACAGAAACAAAAAATAAATATTATCTTGAGTTATTAAATAATATTACTCCAAAAGATATTTTACCGGGGGTTTTAGATCTAATAGAACAAGCAAATAATAATCACATTCCTTGTGCTATTGCATCAGCTTCAGAAAATGCCCCAACCATATTAGAAAAATTAGGCATTAAGCATTATTTTAAGGCAATTGTTGATCCTAAAACACTCAAAAAAGGCAAGCCCGATCCTGAAATATTTTTGCGTGCGGCTGAGTTTATTCACATTCCACCACATTTATGTATCGGATTTGAAGACTCGATTGCTGGAATACAATCGATTAAACAAGCGGGCATGTATGCAATTGGCGTTACTGCTGACGGCCCCTTACCAAAAGCAGATTTAGCTGTTCACTCATTAACTGAAATAGATATTCATTCACTTTTTTAATAAAAAAACATGGGGATAATAAACCTCCATTATTCCCGATATAAGGAATAAACAATGAACATCAAACACCTTGCGATAGCGACTTGTATCGGCATTGCCGTGCCGACAATTGCTCACGCCAATACAAATGAATTATCGATAGAACAACGTTTAGCTCGACTAGAAGAGAGAACGTTAGCCGCTGAAAAAAGAGCTGAGTTAGCAGAGCAACGTGCCGCTAAGTTAGAAAATGCGTTAAAACAAAATCAGGCGCTTAATAACAATCTATCACAAACTAGCGAAACTATAACTGCGCCACCGTCATCGCTGATAGAAACAAATACCGGTTATGGAAAACTCAAGTTATATGGTGATGTTGAATTTAATACAGATATTGCAAGTAAAAAAGGTCAGCTAACCTCCATTAACATGCGCTCAGGTAAAGAAAAAGACTATGGCGATTATGATAAATGGGGGATCAATGGGCGTATATTAATTGGCTTAGACGGAGAGCGTCTGTTAGATAATAAAAATTATGCGGGCTTCACTGTTCAACCTCTGGCAAATATTGATGGTAAGGTATCTCTCGACGATGCCGCTTTTTATTTTGGTAAAAAACAGCGTTGGCAATTTAAGTTAGGTCGTTATGAAGCTTATGACATGTTCCCGCTTAATCAAGATACTTTTGTTGAATATTCAGGCAACACTGCAAATGATACTTATAGTGATGGCTTTGGTTATATCTACATGATGAAAGAAGGTCGAGGGAGAAGCAATAGCGGTGGTAGCATGATGTTTAATAGCCAATATAATAATTGGTATTTTGAAACTAATTTATTAATTGAAGATGGAACGTCTATTTTTGCTAACAAGGAATATCACGGAAATAAACTATATAATAATAAAAATGTTATTTATTTTCGCCCTGTTATTGCATGGAATAACAATAATTTTAAAGTTGCTGTAGCCTTAGAAAAAAATATTATCAATAATGCTTATGGTTATGATGATAAAAAAACGGGTGAATTTAAAGATCAATCTAAACGCAACGGTTATGGATTAACTTTAGGCTGGAGCAATCTACAACAAAATCCTGAAAATGGTGTCACAATAAATTGGAATACCGCTTATTTAGACGCTAACGATGAGAACGACTTTACAACAGGTACTAATATTTTATGGCGTAAATTACAATTAGGCTATATCTATGCCCATAATAATATTAAGTCATATACTATTAATAGTGATGATAATAACAATAATGATATTATATTTGGCCCAGGAAAATATAATATCCACACTCTCTATTCTTCATATGAATTACCTAATATTTTAGATATGGATAATTTTAAAATCTATTTAGGTGCATATTATTCTGTTATTAATGGTAAAGATATTGAAATAGAAAATAGCGATAAAGATCGTTATGGTGTAAGAGCACGTTTTAAATACTTCTTCTAGATTTAATTATTAATATATTGGATGAGAATATCATCCAATATACCCCATGAGAATAATTTTCATTTATATTAAAAATAAAAAAGATTTATATCAGTACAACATCTTATTTTATTTATCTTTTATAACATCTTTAACACAATAATGATTCATTTATGAAATAAGTCAGAAATATATCTCTTTTTAATTACGCCCTATCTCACAGAATATAAAATCCCTCTTATTTACCATTGACGAAATAAATTCTGAGCAGTAAATATAATAAGTAACGATTATAAGAATAGCAGACCATCTATAAAAGATGGCTTTTTTAATCTTTTATTTGTCTCATTTTTTAGACAGTTTTACAGAAAACACCGGAGAATAACCTTATGACTCAACCAAATACAGCAACAGACTTTTCAATTAATGACATGAAAACATTAATTGAAACAATGCAAATTTATAAAAAAGATAACCATGACAAAGGGATAACTCGTATTGCCTATAGCGAAGAAGATGAAGCAGCCCATCTCTATCTTGCTAGTGTAATGAAAGAGGCAGGCCTTGAAGTCTATCGTGACGGTATTGGCACACTCTACGCTCGCTTACCGGGGCAAGATAGAACGTTACCCGCCGTAGGAACAGGCTCTCACCTTGATACCGTTCCCCAAGGGGGGGCTTATGATGGTGCCTTAGGAGTTATTGCTGGTTTTTATGCTTTGATGCAATACAAACCACAACAACTGAAACGTGATCTAGAGTTAATTGTATTCCGAGCAGAAGAATCGAGCCGATTTGGGTTTTCATGTATCGGAAGTAAAGTGCTAACAGGAAAAATTGACCGTACTCGATGGGAACAAAATAGAGATGATGAAGGTAATAATTTCTTTGATGTTTTAAAATCCCTTGGTTATCAACATGAAAATTTAGATCAATGTTTACTTAAATCAGATCGTTATAGTGCATTTGTTGAATTACATATTGAGCAAGGTAAACGTCTAGAAAACGATCAAAAAACAATTGGAATTGTCAATGGTATCGCTGCGCCAACACGTTTTTCAGTCACCGTAAATGGCCATGCAGACCACTCTGGTGCAACGCCAATGTATCAACGTCAAGATGCGTTAGTGGCGAGTGCGAGTATTATTACTGATATCAATCATGCTGCCTGTACAGAAGCGGTATACGGCACCGTAGGTACCATTGGTAAGCTTAATGTAATACCAAACTCGATGAACGTTATTCCAGGGCAAGTAAAATTCTCCGTGGATATTCGTGGTATTGATACGGACAGTATTCAACGTGTTGTACAGCGTTTAACAAACAGTGTTGAGAAAGCAGAAAAAGATTTTGGTGTAAAAATAATAGTGCAACCTATTTCGGCTGAATCACCAGTAAAACTGGATGACTCAATTTGCCAAGTTATTGAAAATATTTGTCAAAAACACGATATCAATTATATGACTATGTTAAGTGGTGCCGGTCATGACTCAATGAATATGGCATCTTTATACCCGACAGCGATGATTTTTACCCCCTCTGTTGCGGGGATTAGTCATCACCCAGACGAATTTACGGAGTTTAGTGATATTGCAATAGCTGCAGATATTTTAGCAGAAACATTAGGTGTTCTAGCTAATCAATAATGACTGATAATCTCTTTTAAGCGTGTAATGGCATCATCATTTTTTATTGCTTTTGCCCATAACGTATCAAACAGAGATTGATATTGAAATATTGCTTCCGTTGATGAAGATACTGTCGCAATACCCGTACTTACATTAGGAAATTCACCTAAGCGAAATGGACTAACCGCTAAAGAGAGAGGTGCTTTGTTTTGATAAAACAATTGAAAGGTTAAAGATGGCATCGTATCTGAAATAATCGCAATATTAAGATGACTATTTTTTTGCTCTAACTTTTCAATTAAATGGCTGATTTCTTGTTTTGCGCGTTGTTTTCTTTCTTGTTGAATGGCTTTACTTACATTAACAGAGCCTAGCATACCAACATAAAGAAATTTTTCGATTTGCTGCTGGCTAATTAGATTATAAATATGCGGTGAGTGTAATGATTGATGCTTTTTACGCTCTTTTAAAATAGATAAAACTTCTTGTTGCTTCTTTGTTAGCGCATTTTCAGGAGAGGCTTCTGTTAACATCTCGACAAGCGTTTTATCATAACAATCAGAGGTTAATAAATAAGAAAAGGGTTCGAAATGGGTATAAATATGGGAAGATTGCGTTTCAAGTTGGCGCATTCGTTCAAAAAAGCCATTAGCGCTAGAATAATACTCCGTATTAATACCTAATAAGCTACTTAATGAGGTGTTAAGTAATCGAGCAAGATTATCTAATGTCTCAATTTTAACGATTTCACCCTTTTCTAATCGATAGACAGCGGCACGGGAGATCCCTAAACTTTCAGCTACATCTTCAGCTTTTAATGAGGAGGCAATACGATAAGCACGCAGTCGATGACCAATGGACAAGTAATCTATCTTTTCTCTTGATATATAAGACATTTTATTATTGCTCCACCAAAGATAAAGGATATGTATAAAAAATAGACATCAAATAATTTAGCCATATATAGTTTAAAGGAAATAGATAATAAAAAATATTACCTTCTTCACATAGAAATCAAACAAGTCGCAGTAGTACCTAGCTGATAACATAAATTAGGTTTTAAATTAGGTGTTATCAAAAAGATAGCCTCACCAGGGAACTATCATAATAATAAATAGAAAAGGCACTGTAATCATATTGCAGTGCCTTTTCTATTTAACAGGAAACATATTATCTTATTAACAATACAATCAACTAATAATATAACAACATAATAATGTAACAAAATACTGATATGTACTTTTTCAAAAAGAAATCAATAAATAAAAATTTAATAATTAGCTAATTATTAAATATTAACAATGGAAACTATTTATAATAAGCACACAAATATTTCATTTTTAAATAACAAAGGACGTTATATGAAATTAATAAAAAACACTAAAGAACCCACTTTCTTCTATTTACCTGAAGGGATTATATCAACAGGCGTTATATCTGGTTGGCCTAAAAATTCAACAGATGGATCAACACATCTAACCTATACATTTCCTAATTACAGTGATCGGTCAGAAAATATAAGAAAGAGATATCCGATAACAGAAAGTCAAAAAAAAGAAACACTAAAGAATATCGCAGAGTATTACAAATTAGATTATGAATTAAAAAAAATAAAAAAAGAATTAGAAATTATTAAAGATAAAAATAGTGAGGGGCACCAAAAAAGAGTTAAGGAAATATATAAAGATATAAAATCAATAAGCGAGAAAAGTTACAAGATAAAAAATAGCATATCTTTATATTTTTTTGCTACAAGAATGACGATATTTCCTCATCAACAAGAAGTTGTCACAGAAATTTTACAATTGACTTCAGATATCATAGATCTCACTTTTACTAAAGTCCCTGTACAAATAAATGCCAATTTAAAGTTTGGCTATTTCAATCATTATTACCAAAATTCAAGTGGTCATTTTATAGCGAAGGGATCTGGAGGCTTTGCTAATTTTCCTAACTATAACGGTACACCTATAAAAGAGGTAGGACCAAATGAAGAGCATGATATTCCTGGAACTATATTTCTTAATTTAGCTTCACATGAATTTTATCAATTGGTCAAATGGGATAACATTGATGAATATATAGAAAATGAGGCCAATATCGGCGATGTATATGAATATTATGATGATCATCAAGTTGCTATAATAAAAAGTACGGATACGTTACTCAACGAAACCATAAAAAATAAACACGAACTAGGCTCATATAAATATTTTTCTTTTATACATGAATTAGGCCATGCGCTAGGGCTAATGCACATAGATGCATATTTAAAAAATATAAAAAATGCGGTAATTACAACATATAAATATACAGTTATGGGCGCGGAATTTGCTGATATTAAAGATGCAGATTTTGCTGGCCTTTATCCTATGACCTTTATGCTAGTAGATATATTATTATTACAATATCTATATGGCCCAAATATGACCACACGCCTTGAAAATAATACCTATGGATTTAATTCCAATACGGGACGCGCCGCTTACTCTTTAAATAGCATAGAAGATAAACTAGTGAGCTGTATTTGGGATGCGGGTGGAATTGATACATTAGACTTTTCCCTATATACCGTTAATCAAGTCATTAATCTCAATGAAGGCTGTTTTTCAGATATTGGAGGATTACGGAGTAATATCTCTATTGCCTATAACACTATTATTGAAAATGCGATTGGTGGTAAAGGTGATGACACTCTCATAGGAAATCCTTTTGATAATAACCTCATAGGTGGTGATGGCAATGATTTATTCTATGGCGGTGATGGCAATGATTTATTCTATGGTGGCTCTGGAAACGATGTTATATACGGAGAATTGGGAAATGATGTGCTCTATGGTGGTGATGGAGATGATATGCTTATTGATTATTATGGTGCTAATATGTTGAATGGTGGTAAGGGTAATGATCGGATCTGTGTAGCATCAATGGATAGAGGGCTTCCAGGCAGAAATATCATTCAAGGGGGAGAAGGTGATGATGAAATATATTTAGGCACAGGAACTCATCATGTAACCGGTGGACAAGGAAATGATACCTTTAATTTTTTCTGCTATGAGGGCATTGAAAGCAATAGTTCAATTTGGGATTTTGAAAAAAACAAGGATAAAATAACTTTGATTACTAGGGATTATAGAAAAATAGATATAACAAAAATGAAAAAAGTTGATAAATTATCAGGAGATAAAAATGAATTTTCATTAAATTATAACAAACCAGCCAACAAAACCATCATAGACGTTTCAACATCTTCTAACGATGATAAGTCCATTGTACATATAGAGATTGTCGGTATATTTAACCA
>NZ_CAWQNB010000023.1:0-286 GCF_963896135.1 Proteus sp. G2609
CACGTTCAGCAGCTAATTTTTCAGCTTCTGCTCTTTGCGCTTCTTGGCGTGCTTGTTCTGCTTTTAGCTGTGCTTGACGTTGAGCTTCCTCTTCGGCTAAACGTGCCTGCTCTGCACGTTCAGCAGCTAATTTTTCAGCTTCTGCTCTTTGCGCTTCTTGGCGTGCTTGTTCAGCTTCAAGTTGCGCTTGACGCTGGGCTTCTTCTTCGGCTAAACGCGCCTGCTCTGCACGTTCAGCAGCTAATCGTTCTGCCTCTGCTCTTTGCGCTTCTTGGCGTGCTTGTTC
>NZ_CAWQNB010000024.1:0-204324 GCF_963896135.1 Proteus sp. G2609
GTTGGGTAGGGGAGCGTTCTGTAAGCCTGCGAAGGTGTACTGTGAGGTATGCTGGAGGTATCAGAAGTGCGAATGCTGACATAAGTAACGATAATGCGGGTGAAAAACCCGCACGCCGGAAGACCAAGGGTTCCTGTCCAACGTTAATCGGGGCAGGGTGAGTCGACCCCTAAGGCGAGGCTGAAAAGCGTAGTCGATGGGAAACGGGTTAATATTCCCGTACTGGTGGTAACTGCGATGGGGGAACGGAGAAGGCTAGGTTGTCCGGGCGACGGTCGTCCCGGTTCAAGCAGGTAGGCAGAGTGATTAGGCAAATCCGGTCACTTAATGCTGAGATGTGATGACGAACCACCAAGGTGGTGAAGCAATTGATGCCCCGCTTCCAGGAAAAGCCTCTAAGCTTCAGGTTACCAACAATCGTACCCCAAACCGACACAGGTGGTCAGGTAGAGAATACTCAGGCGCTTGAGAGAACTCGGGTGAAGGAACTAGGCAAAATGGTGCCGTAACTTCGGGAGAAGGCACGCTGGCGGTAGGTAAAGTCCCTCGCGGACGGCGCTGAAGCCAGTCGAAGATACC
Organism: Proteus sp. G2609; assembly: GCF_963896135.1. Classification (NCBI taxonomy): domain Bacteria; kingdom Pseudomonadati; phylum Pseudomonadota; class Gammaproteobacteria; order Enterobacterales; family Morganellaceae; genus Proteus; species Proteus sp. G2609. The sequence goes on from NZ_CAWQNB010000024.1 coordinate 580, forward strand.
AGCTGGCTGCAACTGTTTATTAAAAACACAGCACTGTGCAAACACGAAAGTGGACGTATACGGTGTGACGCCTGCCCGGTGCTGGAAGGTTAATTGATGGGGTTAGCGCAAGCGAAGCTCCTGATCGAAGCCCCAGTAAACGGCGGCCGTAACTATAACGGTCCTAAGGTAGCGAAATTCCTTGTCGGGTAAGTTCCGACCTGCACGAATGGCGTAATGATGGCCAGGCTGTCTCCACCCGAGACTCAGTGAAATTGAACTCGCTGTGAAGATGCAGTGTACCCGCGGCAAGACGGAAAGACCCCGTGAACCTTTACTATAGCTTGACACTGAACATTGAGCCTTGATGTGTAGGATAGGTGGGAGGCTTTGAAGTGTGGACGCCAGTCTGCATGGAGCCAACCTTGAAATACCACCCTTTAACGTTTGATGTTCTAACCTAGGCCCATAAACTGGGTCGGGGACCGTGTCTGGTGGGTAGTTTGACTGGGGCGGTCTCCTCCTAAAGAGTAACGGAGGAGCACGAAGGTTGGCTAAGCATGGTCGGACATCATGCGGTTAGTGCAAAGGCATAAGCCAGCTTGACTGCGAGAGTGACGGCTCGAGCAGGTACGAAAGTAGGTCTTAGTGATCCGGTGGTTCTGAATGGAAGGGCCATCGCTCAACGGATAAAAGGTACTCCGGGGATAACAGGCTGATACCGCCCAAGAGTTCATATCGACGGCGGTGTTTGGCACCTCGATGTCGGCTCATCACATCCTGGGGCTGAAGTAGGTCCCAAGGGTATGGCTGTTCGCCATTTAAAGTGGTACGCGAGCTGGGTTTAGAACGTCGTGAGACAGTTCGGTCCCTATCTGCCGTGGGCGTTGGAAGATTGAGAGGGGTTGCTCCTAGTACGAGAGGACCGGAGTGAACGCACCACTGGTGTTCGGGTTGTCATGCCAATGGCATTGCCCGGTAGCTAAGTGCGGAAGAGATAACCGCTGAAAGCATCTAAGCGGGAAACTTGCCTCGAGATGAGTCTTCCCTGTCGCTTTAAGCGACCTAAAGGAACGTTTAAGACTAAGACGTTGATAGGCTGGGTGTGTAAGCGTAGCGATACGTTGAGCTAACCAGTACTAATGAACCGTGAGGCTTAACCTGACAACACCGAAAGTGTTTTGTCAGAGAGACGAAACAATAAAGTCAGCTTGTTTAAGATTGAATTACTGGTTATAGACTGTGATAACAGAAGATAACGGGTAATTAAAACCGAATTTGCTTGGCGGCCATAGCGCGGTGGTCCCACCTGATCCCATGCCGAACTCAGAAGTGAAACGCCGTAGCGCCGATGGTAGTGTGGGGTCTCCCCATGTGAGAGTAGGGAACTGCCAAGCATTAAATAAGACGAGAAAGCCAACCCAATGGGTTGGCTTTTTTGCGTTTAGAAGATCGTATTTTACCTTGAGTCATGCTAACACTTTTTTATAGTTAAGTATCAATTTCAATAAGAGAGCAACTAAGTAATATTTTTACTCCATCGAGTAAACTGCTCTACACCAAGAGCCATTAATATATGGCAGAACCATGCACTATAGTTTTCAGGATGTTTTTCTACATCATGATAAAGCTCGTTTAATGAAATCCAACGATGATCCATAACTTCATCGGGATGACACTGCGGTGTTTTATCACTAAAGCCTAAAAAAAGATGATCAAACTCATGCTCAATAAGATCATCCGTGACTTTTTCATTATATAAAATCGTACCAATAGGTTGCATATCACACTGCATACCTAATTCTTCATTTAAACGCCGATGTATTGCTTGTGATAGAGGTTCATTGGGTAAAGGATGGCTACAACAAGTATTCGCCCATAGACCACCAGAGTGATATTTAGTCAGTGCTCGTTGCTGGATCAACATTTGTTGCTTAGAATTGAAAATAAATAATGAAAAGGCTCTATGTAAGGCACCAGTAATATGTGCCTCCAGCTTGGGCATGGTTCCTAGCTCATTGTCATTTTTATCAACGAGGATCACGGCGTCTTTCACAAAAATCACCTTGGTAAAAATAAAAGAGAGTTATAACGCGAATATACCATGCATGTATATCAAATAATGGTTAATTGTGTTGTTCCTTTAATGGTATTAGTGGGTAACGCTACTGATAACATCATAATATAGTTGTTTAGTTTTCTAGGTTTAATTGAAGTTTTAAGGGAAATTATCTTCTTTACGATAAGCTATCTTGCCATTCTATAAAATTTATTATTTTATTAACATGTTGTTTTCTTTAAACTAAATAGAATATATTGATAATATCTATTACAGAGTTTACTAGATTCGAATTCTGATGAGGGGTAAGATAAATGTTAATTCTGCTACTTACTGTAGCAAAATCTAAATAAAGGAATTTAGTTATGTCTTCTATATTACCTCGCTCTGTAACATCCCCTAAAAAATTCTTTATTGGTAGTCAATTACTTGCTTCTGTTGGTAATTATATGAAAGATTTCGGAGATAATGCTTTTATTATCAGCGATGAATTTTTCCTAGAAAAAGTAAATAAAGAAGCTTTGTCGTCAATTAAAGAAAATGGGCTATCTGGTTTCGTTGAAAAATTTAATTACGAATGTACAGAAGCTGAAGTGGATCGCTTGGGTAAGATTGTTGTTGAAAATAAAGCGAATGTTATTATCGGTATCGGTGGTGGTAAAACATTAGACGTATCTAAAGCGGTTGCTTATTATCATCACCTCCCTGTTATTTTATTCCCAACGATTGCTTCTACAGATGCACCTTGTACAGCACTTTCTGTTCTTTATAAAGAAAATGGTGAATTTGATAAATACTTATTCTTACCTCAGAACCCTGATATGGTGATTGCGGATACCGCGATTATTGCTTCTGCACCACAACGCTTCTTCTCTGCAGGTGTCGGTGATGCTTTAGCCACTTATTTTGAAGCACGTGCTTGCTATCAAGCTGATGGACTTAATTTAGTTAATCAACGTCCATCACGTACAGGTTTAGGTCTAGCACAATTGTGTTTTGAAATATTGAGTGAAAATATTGATAAAGCAATGGATGCTGTGCGCCATAAAATTACCACACAAGCTTTAGAGCAAACTATCGAAGCGACTATTTATTTAAGTGGTGTGGGGGCTGAAGCAGGTGGTTTAGCAGCCGCTCATGCGGTCAATAATGGTATGTCTGCAGTTGCTTCCTTACATCATGTGCAACATGGTGAAAAAGTGGTATTTGGATTATTAACACAATTAGTGTTAGAAAATGCGCCACAAGAAGAAATTGATGAAGTTATTCGTATTATCAAAGCGGCTGAATTGCCATTAACGCTTGAAGATATGGGAATGAAAGAGTTTATTGAAAGTGAATGGCGTAATGTAGCGAAAATTGCTTGTGCAGAAGGTGATACCATGGGCAATATGCCGATGAAAGTGACTGAAGAAGATGTCTACAACGCAATGATTGCAGCGAATGCATTAGCGCATCGCTATAAATAATCTCAAGTATTTTTTTTTAATATCAAACCCCAAATAAATTGAATTTGGGGTTTTATTTTAATCTAAAGTTGGGTTCATCTGTGCCAGATCAAATGGTGTAATTTGATAAACATAATAATTTAGCCAATTTGCAAAGAGTAAATGTCCATGACTACGCCAAGATACAAGAGGTTTTTTATTAGGATTATTATCGGGAAAATAATTTTCAGGTAGTTGTGGTGCTAAACCAGCTTTAACATCACGATGATATTCGTCAGCTAATGTATTGGGATCGTATTCTGGGTGACCTGTGGCAAAGACAACACGTTTATCTTTAGATGCGAATAGGTAAGCCCCTGCTTGCTCTGATGTTGCTAATATTTCTAAATCTGTATTTTGTTGAATAAACTCAACAGGAAAACCAGCATAACGTGAATGAGGGGCAAAGAATGTTTCATCAAACCCACGAGTCAGTAACGCGAAAGGATCACATGTTGTATGGCGATATACCCCAGAAATTTTTTGTTTTAAGGTATATTTAGGTAAGTCATATAAAATATTTAGGCCCGCTTGAGCGGCCCAGCAAATAAAAAGTGTTGAAGTAACATGCTCTTTTGCCCATGTAATGATTTCTTTTATTTCCTCCCAATAAGCCACATCTTCAAATTCAACTAAACCTAATGGTGCTCCCGTTACAATCAAGCCATCAAAATTCTGTTCTTTAATTTGGGCAAAATCACAATAAAAAGTATCAAGATGCTCAACAGGTGTATTTTTGGGAACACGAGAATCAATACGCAATAATTGGATATCAATTTGTAATGGACTATTAGAGAGCAACCGTAGAAATTGATTTTCTGTTTCTATTTTTTTGGGCATCAGATTGAGTAACAGTACTTTTAAAGGACGAATATCTTGAATACTCGCTCTACTTGATGTCATGACAAAGACATTCTCATTGCGTAAACAACTCACTGCGGGTAGTTCGTCTGGTACTCTGATCGGCATCTCAATAACCTCTAAAAAACATCTAGACATCTAGAAGCCTGAATTTAGCCAATTCAGATCTAAAAGTCGAGGTGTAGATGCTGTATATGAAGAATATTCATATAAGTAAATGTTATAAGCCGAGCTTTATGTGATCTTCGCATGATTTTAATTTGTTTAATCATTCAACAAACCAAGATCCCTCGAGTTATTTTTGAAATAGCCATTTTTATTCAGCCAAAAAACATTGGTGTAATCACATTGTTAAAAAATGTTTAAATAAAAATGGAATTCATTTTTGATTTTTGTAAAAACTGCATTAATCTTAATCAGGTGTGTAAAAGATTTTAGGGGAATGCAGAATGTCACAATCATTAACTACAGAAGCATTAAGCTTCACAAAACCTTTTGGGATAGCTGAAAAAAAGATATTAAATCATGATGTTGAGTCATTTTTGACTGATTTGGTCAGTCAGTTTTCAGAACGTCGTGACACCTTATTAGCAGAAAGAGAAATTTGGAAACAAAAAGTGGATAATGGAATGCTTCCTGATTTTATTTCAGAATCAGATTCCATTATAAACTCAGAATGGAAAGTGAATCCAATTCCTAAAGACTTGCAAGATCGTCGGGTCGAAATTACAGGCCCCGTAGATCGTAAAATGGTGATCAATGCATTAAATGCTAATGTAAAAGTATTTATGGCAGATTTTGAGGATTCACTTGCCCCGACATGGGATAAGGTTATTGATGGCCAAATTAATTTACGTGATGCTGTCAAAGGAACAATTTCCTATACCAATGAGCAAGGCAAGTGCTATCAACTAAAAGCATCGCCTGCGGTGTTAATTGCTCGAGTCAGGGGATTACACTTGCCAGAGAAGCATGTGCTATGGCAGGGAAAACCTATTCCTGGGTGCTTGTTTGATTTTGCCTTATATTTTTACCATAACTATAAAACATTACAGGCAAAGGGCAGTGGGCCTTATTTTTACATTCCTAAATTACAAACTTGGCAAGAGGCAAAATGGTGGAGTGATGTTTTTCATTTCACTGAAAAACGCTTCGGTTTAGCCAGCGGAACTATTAAAGCCACAGTATTAATTGAAACTTTACCGGCGGTATTTCAAATGGAAGAGATCTTATTCCATATGAAAGAGCATATTGTGGGCCTTAATTGTGGACGTTGGGATTATATCTTTAGCTATATCAAAACGTTGAAGAATTACCCTGATCGCGTGTTACCGGATAGACAGGGTATTACTATGACTCAACCTTTCTTAAGTGCTTATTCCCGACTACTTATTCAAACTTGTCATAAACGTGGTGCATTTGCGATGGGAGGAATGTCTGCTTTTATCCCCAGTCGCTCTGCGGAGCAAAATGGTGTCATTTTACAAAAGGTATTTGAAGATAAAGAGCTTGAAGCAACTAATGGCCATGATGGTACTTGGATAGCTCACCCTGGATTAGCCGAAACAGTGTTATCTGCGTTTGATGCGGTATTAGGAGAGCGAGCAAACCAACTTGATGTACAACGTAATGAAAAGATCACCGCAGAAATGTTATTGGCCCCCTGTGAAGGTGAAAGAACCGCAACAGGAATGAGAGCGAATATCCGCGTTGCTGTGCAATATATTGAAGCGTGGATCTCAGGTAATGGTTGTGTGCCTATTTATGGGCTAATGGAAGATGCCGCCACGGCGGAAATATCTCGAACCTCTATTTGGCAATGGATCCGTCATCAAAAACCATTATCGGATGGACAGATTGTAACAAAAGCGCTTTTTCGCAACATGTTGAAAGAAGAGCTGGAGGTAATTCGCCAAGAAGTGGGTGATACCCGCTTTGAGCAAGGTCGTTTTAAAGAAGCAGCAACCTTAATGGATAACATTACTACCCAAGATGAATTAGTCGATTTTCTGACTTTACCGGGTTATCAACTTTTAAATTAAAAAAGATACGTCATAACGTATTTATAAACTGCAAATATAAAACATCATCACTACCAGATTTATAGGAGTTATTTTATGTCTATGAGTAGATCAGAGCAGATTGCCCAATTAGAAAAAGAGTGGGAACAACCTCGCTGGAAAGGGATCAAACGTCCTTATAGCGCAGAAGATGTCATTAAATTACGAGGTTCCGTTAACCCTGAACATACCTTAGCAAGACGTGGTGCGCAACGGCTTTGGTCATCATTAAATGGTAAGTCGAAGAAGGGATATGTCAATGCATTAGGTGCTTTAACAGGAGGGCAAGCATTACAGCAAGCTAAAGCGGGATTAGAAGCCATTTATCTATCTGGTTGGCAAGTGGCAGCTGATGCGAATACTGCTGCCAGTATGTACCCTGATCAATCTTTATACCCGGTGGACTCTGTACCCAATGTTGTTCAGCGTATTAATAATACGTTTAGACGAGCTGATCAAATTCAGTGGTCAAATGGTATCGGCCCTCAGCATAAAGATTATATTGATTTTTTCCTTCCTATTGTTGCTGATGCGGAAGCGGGTTTTGGTGGTGTGCTTAACGCATTTGAATTAATGAAAGCAATGATTGAGGCGGGTGCAGCAGGCGTTCACTTTGAAGATCAGTTAGCCGCAGTGAAAAAATGCGGTCATATGGGCGGAAAAGTCTTAGTACCTACGCAAGAGGCTGTGCAAAAGCTGGTGGCAGCACGTTTAGCGGCAGATGTTTCTGATGTTCCTACCTTATTAGTTGCCAGAACTGATGCGGATGCGGCAGATCTCTTAACTTCAGATTGCGATCCTTACGATAGTTCATTTTTAACTGGTGAGCGTACCGCTGAAGGTTTTTTCTGTACTCATGCAGGAATTGATCAAGCCATTAGTCGAGGACTTGCTTATGCCCCTTATGCCGATTTGGTTTGGTGTGAGACTTCCACTCCGGATCTGAAAATGGCGGCTAAATTTGCCGAAGCGATCCATGATAAATATCCCGGTAAAATGTTAGCGTATAACTGTTCTCCATCTTTTAACTGGAAAAAGAATCTTGACGATAGCACGATCGCCCATTTCCAAGATGAGCTTTCTGCGATGGGGTATAAATTCCAGTTTATCACTTTAGCGGGTATTCATAGTATGTGGTTCAATATGTTCGATTTAGCGCATGATTACGCTAAAGGTGAAGGTATGAAACACTATGTTGAAAAGGTACAAGAAAAAGAATTTGCTGCACTATCGAAAGGCTACACCTTCTCATCTCATCAACAAGAAGTGGGCACCGGCTATTTTGATAAAGTGACGACGATTATTCAAGGTGGTATGTCATCTGTTACGGCATTAACTGGCTCTACTGAAGAGCAACAATTCTAGTCCTTACTGTGATGCACTTTTGTGGTGATAATTCAGGAGCAGGATGCTCCTCTTTTTCATGAGGTCAGTTGATGACAACTGAAGACTTAGTCGCTCAAACGATCTTACAAGGCTTTGATGCACAATATGGGCGTTTTCTTGAGATAACGTCAGGTGCTCAATATCGTTTTGAGCAAGCAGATTGGCATGGTATTCAATTGGCGATGAAAGAGCGCATCCGCTTATACGATAATCATGTTGGATTAGTTGTGGAACAACTTAGATGTATCCGACATGATATTGATAAAGAAAGTGTTTTCTTACAAAAAGTCAAAGAGCGATACACACAATTATTACCTAACTATCCCCGTTTTGAAATTGCTGAAAGTTTTTTTAATTCAGTCTATTGTCGTCTATTTCATCATCGAGAGCTTAATAAAAAAAACTTATTCGTTTTTTCATCACAACCTGCGTATCGTTTTACGCAAGCCCCTCGTCCTTTATCAAGAACGTTTGTTATACAAAGTGATTTACCCGCATTATTGCAAGATATTTTATCGCGCCTACCTTTGCGTTTACCGTGGCAAAATAAATCGCGAGATATTCAATTTATTTGCCAAACGCTCTATGCGCAATTTAGCCATGAGGAATTACAAAATGCGGTATTTCACATTGCTAATGAGCTATTTTACCGTAATAAAGCGGCATGGATGATTGGTAAGATAGCGATAAATAATCAATTTATTCCCCTGTTATTACCTATTCATAATATTGAACAGCACTTAGTTATTGATACCTGTTTAACGACAACAGATGAAGCCAGTATTGTATTTGGCTTTGCTCGTTCTTATTTTATGGTTTATGCGCCATTTCCCGCGGCATTAGTAACATGGTTACGGGATATTCTCCCTGAAAAGTCTATTGCTGAGCTCTATATGTCGATTGGTTGTCAGAAACATGGCAAAACTGAATATTACCGTGAATACCTTGCTTTTATGAATTTTTCATCGGAACAGTTTATTGAAGCTCCGGGGGTAAAAGGAATGGTGATGCTCGTTTTCACACTGCCTACTTACGATAGAGTGTTTAAAGTGATCAAAGATAGGTTTGCGCCACAAAAAACAATGACCGCAGAGCGTGTCAAAGAGTGCTATCGCTTGGTGAAAGAACATGATCGTGTTGGGAGAATGGCGGATACGCAAGAGTTTGAGAACTTTGTTATTGATAAAAAGCGGATCAGTAACGACTTAATGGCGATCTTAGAACAGGAGATCTCCAATAAATTAGAAGATCTAGGTGATAAGTTACTGATCAGCCATCTGTATATGGAACGCCGTATGACGCCACTTAATATCTATATGGAGCAGTGTAACGATAAACAGTTAAAAGCTGTGGTTGAAGATTATGGCCAAGCACTTAAAGAGTTGATTGCCGCAAATATTTTTCCTGGTGATATGTTATTTAAGAATTTTGGCGTGACACGTCATCATCGCGTTATTTTTTATGATTATGATGAAATAAGTTATATGACAGATATGAATTTCCGTGCCATTCCTCCCGCCCGCTATCCTGAAGATGAACTGGCCAGTGAGCCTTGGTATAGCGTTGCTGAAAATGATGTTTTTCCTGAAGAGTTTCGTTACTTTTTATGTTGTGATAAGCAAGTATGTCATTATTTTGAAGCTCAACATCGTGATCTTCTTTCACCTGAATACTGGCAACAACAGCAGCAAAGAATTAAACAAGGGTATATTGAAGATGTTTACGCCTATCCACAAAGTAAACGTTTCATTGATAACGATATCGGTTAATAAAAAAGAGTAATAAAGATAGATAATCGAATGATATACCTATCTTTATTGGGTAATAATTAAAGCATTAAATTAATGTTGAGCGCCAGCAACAGCTTCTTTTGCTAGCTCAGTAATACGTTGATAATCCCCTGCTTTCACTGCATCACTTGGAACTAACCAAGAGCCACCGATACAAAGTACACTTTCCAGTGCAAGGTAGTTACGGTAGTTTTCTGGCGAAATACCGCCGGTTGGGCAGAAACGTACTTGTGAGAATGGTCCTGCAATTGCTTTTAATGCTTTAACGCCACCATTAGCTTCTGCTGGGAAAAACTTAAATTCATTTAAACCGTAACTCATACCGAGCATTAATTCAGAAACAGTCGAGATACCAGGAATAAGAGGAATAGAGCCTGCTACCGCAGCTTTTAATAGTGCATCGGTTAAGCCTGGGCTAATGGCAAATTGCGCACCCGCTTCTGTGACTTGGGCTAATTGTTGAGGGTTGATCACTGTTCCTGCACCAACAATGGCTTCTGGTACTTCTTTAGCAATGCGACGAATAGCTTCAATAGCGCAGTCTGTACGTAGTGTCACTTCTAAAACTTTTACGCCACCGGCGACTAACGCTTTTGCGACAGGTACAGCTTCTTCAATATGATTAATAACAATAACAGGAACAACGGGCCCTGATTTTAGTACAGACTCTGCACTTGTATTCCAATGATTCATCTTTATCTTTCCTAATCAGCAATGAAGAGCAAATAAATAGGCTTGCTCCTCATTAGGCAATGAAAACTTTATGTATTAAAAATCAATACAGCAAGCACCTTGTTCAGCACCTGATAAATGGCGACGTAAATTAACGAACAACTCACGACCGCAACCGCTATTGTTTGCGCTGAGATCAGGTATTTCAGTTTGGCGAGCTTCTAAGGTTTGTTCATCAACTAAGAGTGTTAATTCACCTGTTTTGCCATTAACACGAATAATGTCACCATCTTGTACTTTTGCTAATAGTCCACCGTTTACTGCCTCTGGAGTTACATGAATAGCGGCAGGAACTTTACCTGATGCACCAGAAAGACGGCCATCTGTGACTAATGCCACTTTATAGCCTTTATCCATCAATACCCCTAAAGGAGGCATGAGTTTATGTAATTCTGGCATCCCATTGGCTTGGGGACCTTGATAACGCACAACGACTACACAATCTTTATTCAATTCACCGGCGCTAAATTTAGCGGCAATATCATGTTGACTATTAAACACAACAGCAGGTGCTTCAATAATTTTATTTTCATCAGGCACCGCCGACGTTTTCATCACTGCTCGACCTAAATTACCCTCCATCACCTGTGTTCCGCCGTGTGAAGAGAATGGCGTATTGATATCGGCAATCACATCTTTATCTAAAGATTGTATTGCACCTTCACGCCAATCAAGTTTACCTTCATTTAGCCACGGCTCTAAGGTATAGCGTTCAATACCAAATCCTGCCACCGTATTGACATCGCGATGAATTAAGCCTTTTTTCAGTAATTCACGAATAATAAGAGCAAGACCACCTGCCGCTTGGAATTGATTAATATCTGCCGGACCATTAGGATAAATACGAGCAATTAATGGCACAACTTGTGATAATTGAGAAAAATCATCCCAATTAATCATAATGCCCGCCGCCCGTGCCATTGCCACTAAATGCATGGTGAGATTTGTTGAGCCACCTGTGGCTAACAGCACAATAATACCGTTAACAATCACCTTTTCGTCAACTAATTGACCAATAGGTAAATAATTTCCTGAGTTTTCTGTTAAGCGTACAATTTGTTTTGCTGCCGCTTCTGTTAATGCTTCACGTAATGGAGTATCTGGGTGAACAAAAGAGGAGCCAGGTAAATGTAAGCCCATTGCCTCCATCACCATTTGGTTGGAGTTTGCTGTACCATAAAAAGTACAAGTTCCCATACTATGGTAAGAGGCCGCTTCTGCTTCTAATAAAGCATTACGGTCGACCTTGCCTTCTGCATACAGTTGGCGAATACGCACCTTTTCTTTATTGGGTAAACCACTGGTCATTGGACCTGCAGGGACGAAAATTGCAGGCAGATGACCGAATGACAGTGCTGCCATAGTAAGCCCTGGAACGATTTTATCGCAGATCCCTAAATAAAGGGCGCCATCAAACATATTATGAGATAACCCTACAGCTGCAGACATAGCAATAACATCGCGACTTAGCAGTGATAGCTCCATTCCATCTTGCCCTTGTGTCACACCATCACACATCGCAGGCACACCACCAGCGACTTGACCTACAGCACCAACAGTATGCAATGCCGCTTTAATTTTTTGTGGATAATCTTCATAAGGTTTATGAGCGGATAACATATCGTTATACGCAGTAATGATGGCGATATCATTATGAACCATATTCTTAAGTAAATTTTTATCTTCACTTTGACAGGCGGCAAAACCATGAGCCAAATTACCGCAAGCTAACTGGGCACGGTGTACGGTTTGGCTTTTAGCAGCTTCAATTTTTTTCAGATAAGCGCGACGAGTTATTTGTGAGCGAGCAACAATACGTTCAGTCACTTGTTGTACGGTTTCGTTTAATGCGGCGAAGTTGTTCTGAAACTGGTCATGATTTTTCGGGTTCATAATAGTGCTTCCTTTATTCACACAGGGTGACGGCATTACTTATTGCTATAAGAAAAAATATAAGCGCTTAGCAATAACTTGTTACCGGTAACATTGTTACGGGTAACAAGCTCAGTTGCAATACTCTTAAACCAAGCTTAAACAACATCTGTGATCGATATCAATTTTTTAAGATGATAAGTAACAGTTTTTTAATATTTAACGGCTAAAAATGAAAAAAAACGATTTTTGCATAAGCTGAATCGTTTTATTTAAGGAGAAGCCTTCCTAATTTGTACATAAATAAATAGAAAGGCCTAGCTGGGTTAACTTTTTACACCACCATATTCACGGCTGATCTGCTTAGCCGCTTTTATCACCAGTGCACCTAATTCCGTAATGCGTGAATCTGTCATTCTAGATACGGGGCCAGAGAGTGAAATAGCGGCAAAAGGCTGGTGGTGTTCATCATAGATACAAGCGCCAATACAACGTAAACCTAATGCATGCTCTTCATCATCAAAAGAGAAGCCTTGTTTACGAGCTTGTTCTAAATTCTCTTTTAATGCGGAAGGTAAGGTTTTGGTATAAGGGGTATAGGCCATCAGACCTTTTTTCTGTAAAAGGGGGAGTAACTTATTTTCCGGTAAAGTGGATAGAAATGCTTTACCTGCACCAGATGCATGCATTGGCAACTTGCCGCCAATTGGGGCAGACATTCTCATTAATGCATTACATTGTACTTGGTCGACAATCACCGCATCAAATTCAACTTGATCAAGAATAGCCAAATTAACGGTTTCACCTGAATCTTCCATTAATTGACGCAATATAGGGTGCACCATAACCAGTAGGTTACGGGTTTGCAGAAAGCTACTACCGACAATAAAGGCATGAGTGCCCACTACCCATAAACCTAAATCACCTACTTGGCGTACAAAACCATGTTGTTGCAAAGTAGTAAGTAAGCGGTGAGTAGTGGAATTGGGTAGTCCTGCTTGAAAAGCTAAATCAGTTAAAGCAATACCGCCTGGAGATTCGGAAATATATTCCAATAATGTTAAGCCACGGCTTAATGACTGAACGGGGCCACCTTGTGCAGTACTTTGAGTTGCGGGTGTTTTTGGCTTACGAGCTTTTTTATTGGTAGGGGAGACGGTCATACTTACACTCCAGAAATACTGTCCATATTATCCTCTATTATGACCTATATAACGTAATAAAACTCCTCTGATCTGTATATTTTTCAAAACAAAGCATATGAAAACAAATATTGATGTTATCGGGTTATGGTTAGGTGAAAATCTCTCATATTCCTCTTAGGAATCTTTGCAAAGAGATATGATAGGATAAAAAAACAACGAACTTGCTATATAACGAAAATAACAACAACACAATATTCTTTGGTAGAGGAAGCAATGTGACCATGATAACTCAGCAGCTTACGCAAGCATTAGCCAAACGGATCTTAGTCCTTGATGGCGCAATGGGAACCATGATCCAGCAATATCAGCTGGCAGAAGAAGATTACCGAGGTGAACGTTTTGCCCATTGGCAATGTGATGTTAAAGGGAATAATGACCTTTTAGTCTTGACGCAGCCGCAGATCATTACTGAAATTCATAATGCTTATTTTGAAGCCGGTGCAGATATCGTAGAAACAAACACCTTTAATGCAACCTCTATTGCCATGGCTGATTATCAGATGGAAGGGTTATGTGCAGAATTGAATGAAGAGGCTGCTAAACTTGCCAGAGCCTGTGCTGATAAATGGAGTGCATTAACGCCAGATAAACCACGTTATGTTGCAGGGGTATTAGGGCCAACCAATAGAACAGCATCCATTTCTCCGGATGTTAACGATCCCGCGTTTCGTAATATCTCATTTGATACATTGGTGATGGCTTATCGAGAGGCGATCTGCGGACTCATTAAAGGAGGGGTGGATTTAATTATGGTGGAAACCATTTTTGACACCCTAAATGCTAAAGCGGCTATTTTTGCGATTAAATGTGAGTTTGATAATCTTAATATTGAATTACCGGTGATGATCTCAGGGACTATCACTGATGCGTCAGGTAGAACATTAACAGGGCAAACCACAGAAGCTTTTTATCACTCACTACGTCATGCCGACGCGTTATCATTTGGTTTAAATTGTGCGCTAGGGCCAAAAGAATTACGCCAATATATTCAAACTCTCTCCCAAATATCAGAAACTTATGTCAGTGCTCACCCTAATGCTGGCTTACCTAATGCCTTTGGCGGATATGATTTAGATGCCAATGAGATGGCGGAACAAATCAAGGAGTGGGCGCAAGCTGGGTTTCTTAATATTGTCGGTGGTTGTTGTGGCACAACCCCTGCCCATATTCAGGCTATTGCTCAAGCGGTTGATGGCATAGCACCTAGAACATTACCTGTCATTAAAAAAGCCTGTCGACTCTCAGGTCTTGAGCCTTTGGTCATTGATGATAATTCGCTGTTCGTCAATGTGGGGGAACGAACGAATGTGACAGGTTCGGCTAAATTTAAACGTTTAATAAAAGAAGGTAATTACCAAGAAGCCCTTGATGTTGCTCGTCAGCAAGTTGAAAACGGTGCTCAAATCATCGATATCAATATGGATGAAGGCATGTTAGATGCGATAGAAGCAATGACACGTTTTCTTAATCTTATTGCGGGTGAACCCGATATTGCCAAAGTCCCGATTATGATTGACTCGTCAAAATGGCAAGTCATTGAGGAAGGATTGAAATGTATTCAGGGTAAGGGAATAGTCAATTCGATTTCGATGAAAGAAGGGGAAGCCCTTTTTATTGAGCATGCAAAATTAGTTCGTAAGTATGGTGCTGCGGTTGTCGTGATGGCGTTTGATGAAATAGGGCAAGCAGATACTCGAGAGCGAAAAATAGAAATTTGTCGGCGTGCGTATTATCTATTAACTGAAAAAGCTGGATTTCCACCAGAAGATATTATTTTTGATCCCAATATTTTTGCTGTAGCAACGGGTATTGCTGAACATAATAATTATGCGGTTGATTTTATAGAAGTTTGTGCGGATATTAAATCTCAACTGCCTTATGCTTTAATTTCTGGCGGTGTTTCTAATGTGTCATTCTCTTTTCGGGGCAATGATCCCGTTCGGGAAGCTATCCACTCCGTTTTTCTCTATTACGCTGTAAAAAATGGTATGGATATGGGGATTGTCAATGCTGGGCAGCTCGCTATTTATGACTCATTACCGGATGAACTACGTAATGCGGTAGAGGATGTTATTTTAAATCGCCATGCAGAGAGTACTGATAATTTACTGGCACTCGCAGAGCGTTATCGTGGTACTAAAAGTGAGGAACAGCACTCTACGCTTGCGCAATGGCGACAATGGGAGGTCGAAAAGCGCCTAGAGTACGCGTTAGTGAAAGGGATCACCGAATTTATCATTGAAGATACCGAAGCGTGCCGCCAACAAGCTTCGAGTCCTATCGAAGTGATAGAAGGGCCATTAATGAATGGCATGAACACAGTGGGCGATCTGTTTGGTGAAGGTAAAATGTTTTTACCCCAAGTAGTAAAATCGGCACGGGTGATGAAACAGGCCGTAGCTTACCTTGAACCTTATATTCAAGCGACAAAAAAAGCAGGCAGCTCGGCAGGAAAAGTGTTACTGGCGACAGTAAAGGGAGATGTCCACGACATTGGCAAAAATATTGTCGGAGTGGTGTTGCAATGTAATAACTATGAAATTATCGATCTGGGGGTCATGGTACCTTGCGATAAAATCTTGCAAACAGCCATTGACGAAAATGTTGATATTATTGGATTGTCTGGATTGATCACTCCATCACTGGATGAGATGGTGAATGTTGCTAAGGAGATGGAAAGACGCGGTTTTTCTCTTCCTTTAATGATTGGTGGTGCGACAACATCGAAAGCGCACACGGCAGTAAAAATTGAACCTAATTACAGCCACCCAACCGTTTATGTGCAGAATGCGTCAAGAACGGTCGGGGTGGTCGCTGCATTATTATCGGCCACACAAAAGGCTGATTTTGTCGCTAAAACACGCCATGAATATGAAGTGGTACGTCAGCAGTATGCGAGAAAAAAACCGCGTACGCCTCCCGTTTCCTTAGCGACAGCTCGTGCCAATGCATTGCAGCTTGACTGGCAACACTATACGCCACCTAAGCCGAACCAATTAGGGGTACAACAAGTTACAGCCAATATTGAAACTTTACGTAAGTATATCGACTGGACACCTTTCTTTATGACTTGGTCATTGGCGGGGAAATATCCACGTATATTAGAAGATGAGGTTGTCGGAGAAGAGGCAAGACGCGTTTTTGCAGATGCGAATGCCATGTTGGATAAACTCAGCCGTGAAAAATTACTGACACCGAAAGGTATCGTTGGTTTATTCCCTGCTAATCGCCTTGGTGATGACATTATTATTTACCAAGATGAAACGCGACAGCATGAGTTATTACGTTGTTGCCATTTACGCCAACAAACAGAAAAAAAAGAGTACCCTAACTATTGCTTAGCAGACTTTATTGCCCCTGTGGATAGTGGTCTTGCTGACTATTTTGGTGCTTTTGCAGTTACCGGCGGTCTAGAAGAAGATGCACTCGCTAATGGGTATGATAATGCTCATGATGATTACAATAAAATTATGGTAAAAGCGCTATCCGATCGTCTTGCAGAAGCTTTTGCCGAATATTTGCATCAACAAGTGAGAACCAAGATTTGGGGTTACAGTCCTGACGAAGCGCTCTCTAATGACGAGTTGATTAGAGAAAAATATCAAGGAACACGACCTGCACCGGGATATCCGGCTTGCCCAGAGCACACAGAAAAAGCAAAAATTTGGCAACTGTTAAATGTAGAAAATCGTATTGGTATGAAGCTTACTGATGCTTATGCGATGTGGCCGGGGGCTTCGGTATCGGGTTGGTATTTTAGTCATCCTGAAAGTAAATATTTTGCCGTCGCTCAAATTCAAAAAGATCAGGTGGAAGATTACGCCAAACGTCGTGGTATGAGTATAAGTGAAGTTGAGCGTTGGTTAGCCCCTAATTTAGGCTATGAGCCTTAATTAAACGGTATCTGAAGATTATAATAATGTAATAAATAACAAGGTGATAATCATATCCCCTTGTTATTTTCTCTCGCAGTTCCCATTAAAGATGTATAAGCTGTAAGCCTGTATCAGAAAAAAGGACATGATGATGAGTTATACTTTGTATCTTCAGCAAACCCCAACAGTTGGCACTAAAGTTCCTTTTCCTTCTTTAGCCAAAGGAAATTACCCATTAAATGAAGTTATCATTAATGCGTTTTTAAATCTGATGCAATTAACAGGGAATTTGGATACAGATGCATTATTAGATGAAAAAATGTTTGATAAGATTTGGCTTAAGGCTGAAATGACACCGGCGCGCATGGAAGAAATTGGTGACTATATTTATCATCATATTCCTACACATCCAGCCCCCCTAGAAGAAGAGATCACACTATTTAAGCAAGCTATGCAAGAAGAAGAGGCATTGTTAGCTAAAGAGAGTGAAAAAGAAGGGTGTATTCCAATTTATAAGTTTGCTACAAATGATGGTTGGATTGTGACACCGAAAGAGTGTGAGATTATTGCCTCAGCACTTACAGCTAAGCTTCTTGAAGATAACCATGTATTTGTGGAACAAGTGGCTAAGATGTCTCATATTGCCTATCGCTCGTTAGAAATCGCGTTGATTGATTTTGGTAAATTTAATCAATTTGCTAAAAAATATGGTGGTTATCGAGTTTATTAAAAAATAAAAAGCGGATCTTTCTATCGAAAGGCATCCGCTTACGTTAATACTGTAATAGGGTTGGATATTGTTAGAAAGGTATATTTATTTTTTTTAAAAATTCTTTATATGTGTTTATTTTTTCTTTGTTCTCTGAACTGATAAACAAACTCTTTTTATGGATGTTTATCATATTGTTGATACAATCAATATTGATTTTTTCTTTTGGTATTGATTCTCTTTCGATTCTGTTGGGGAAAACTTCAGTATAGAATAAAAATTTGAGAGTTTCTTGATTAGGATATGAAAGAAAATCTGATTTATTGTTAAAATATGCAAGTGTATTTTCATTTTCATTTAATCTAATTTTTATTATTTCTTTTTGTTGATTTAAATCATTTATTTCACTTTTAAAATTGTTTGTTAAAACATTTTTCATGTTTTTATAGTCATGCTCATTTGTAACTAAACCTGATTTATATCTATTTTTAATTAAATCATTAATTGATTTTATATCATTGTATTTTTCTTTTAATTTTGATTCTATTCCTGTAAGTGCGTGTTGATTTTTATTAATTCTATTATTGATATTTGCTATTGAGGCTATGATGCTATTTTGTGGTTTATAAAAAGTATGAGTATTAACACATGAATTTTGAAAAGGTTGTGATAGATTATATAGTGATTTTATTTCATTTCGTAGTTCTTTTAATTTTTTACTCTTATTTATAACGTTCACATGCATATATTGGACAGTTTTACAAATATCATAGCTTAATTTTATAGACATAACTCCCTCTTAAAGATGATAAAATAAATTAAAAATACTCTATATTATTTTTAAATATAATAATTTTAAATATAAATCATTTTAGCTGTAAAAATAAATAAAAATAGGCTCCTTATTGCAAGAAGCCTATGTTAAATTCTAAAGTCATTGAAATGTTGTTATTCTATTTTCATATCTTAATCTTATTTTTATATTTACTCTATAAATATTTACTAAGTAATACCTTAAAATAAGGTATCGTGTAGTTTTCTGACAATATTATCTGCATCTTTGCCATCCACTAATAAACATAAGTTATGGGTACTCGCACCATGACTTATCATTCTAATATTATAATCCTCTAAAGTGCCAAAAATTTGACTTCCTAAGCCATTTACTTGCGATAGTGAATTACCAATGATAGCGACCAATGCCAGATCTTCTTCTACTTCAACGCGACATAATGCGGATAATTCTGTTAATAAAGCATTAGTTAACAGACTGCCTGATGAGCTAGTGGTACCTGTGGTATCCAATGTTAAAGCAATACTGACTTCTGATGTGGTTATCACATCAACCGAAATATGGTGGCGTGATAAAATGGTAAATATTTCTGCCAAAAAGCCACGGGCATGAAGCATTTTCAAACTATGCAGGGTAAGTAGTGTCTGGTTTCTACGTAGTGCAATGGCACGAAACACAGGAGGATTATCAGTTTGTGCACAAACCAATGTGCCACCTTCCTCTGGTGCTTTGCTTGAGCCGACAAACACAGGGATCCCACTACGCACTGCAGGTAATAATGTTGCGGGATGGAGAATTTTAGCACCAAAGGTTGCCATTTCAGCCGCTTCATCAAAAGCAATATGATCAATACGATGTGCTTGCGGGACTATTCTTGGATCAGTGCTATAAATACCAGGTACATCAGTCCAAATATCGACACGTGACATCCCTAATGCTTCACCAATCAGTGCCGCAGTATAATCACTTCCACCACGCCCTAAGGTGGTGGTTTTTCCTTTAGACTCTTGTCCGATAAAACCTTGGGTAACAATCACGGTTTCTGTTAAGCGGGGCTGAATTAAACTTTGTGTTAACTCAGTTAATTGCGCCATATCTGGCTCAGCATGACAAAACAGATCGTTGGTTTTCATTACTTTTCTGACATCAAACCAATCTGCACTTATTCCTTTTTCACGTAACAGTTCAACAAACAATAACGTTGACATCAATTCACCGTGGCTGACTAACTCATCGGTTAACGCATCAGAAGTTGCCAAGGCTGCCGCTTCTGACAGCATTTCAATATTTTCCAATAAGCGGTTTATTTCTTGAGAAATAATTTCCGCTTGTGATAATTGATTGATGATGGCGTATTCAATATCACGAACTTGAGCCAATAAAGCGGCTCGTTGTGTTGCGTCAACACCTGTCGCAAGTTCGATAAGCAAATTGGTGATCCCCGCTGAAGCAGAAAGAACCACCACACGGACTGATTTCTGTTTTAAGATAATATCTGCACACTTTTCCATCGCCGCAAAATTTGCCACGCTAGTGCCACCAAATTTGGCGATAGTAAAAGGTGATGAAGGTGTTGCAGTATTATCTTTCATTGTTGTATTCCTTTAGTCCCAGTGAGATGTTAAACACAGTTAGGAATATCGGTTATTGCCAAAAGAGTCAATCAAGAGTGAAGGATAATCAATTTAATTAATAATCACTCAGAGATTATCGGTTTTGCCTATGTAAGTAATTAATACTAGATTTGTTGAATGGTTTTGACGAATATCATCAAATAAGAAAGAATTGACCGTAACTATTAAATGACAGGCTACAATCTGAGAGTATCGGATTGTAATCTTAAGAGAGTATTGTGAATGAAAAATGTAAACCCAACTCATACCTTAGCTTGGAAGGCATTAGAAGACCATTTTGCTGTGATGAAAGATACAGAAATGAAAACACTGTTCTCTCAAGATCCATCACGCTTTGACACCTTTTCAAGAACGTTTTCAGACCAAATTCTAGTCGATTTTTCAAAAAACCGTATCACCCAAGAAACATTAGATAAATTACAGACTCTGGCTAAAGAGTGTGATGTTGCTGGTGCGATAAAGAGTATGTTTAGCGGTGAAAAAATCAACTGTACGGAAGATCGTGCGGTACTCCACACTGCATTACGTAATCGTAGCAATACACCGGTTATGGTCGATGGCAAAGATGTGATGCCAGAAGTCAATGCCGTATTGCATAAAATGAAAGTATTTAGTGAGCGTGTGATTAGTGGTGAATGGAAAGGTTACACAGGTAAAGCGATTACTGATGTGGTCAATATCGGTATTGGTGGCTCTGATTTAGGCCCGTATATGGTGACAGAAGCACTGCGCCCTTATAAAAACCACTTGACCATGCATTTTGTTTCTAATGTTGATGGTACACATATTGCAGAAACCTTGAAAAAATGCGATCCAGAAACAACGCTATTCTTGATTGCTTCAAAAACCTTTACCACACAAGAAACCATGACTAATGCACACTCTGCAAGAGATTGGTTCTTATCTGCGGCTAAAGAGAGTACTTTTGTTGCGAAACACTTTGTTGCGTTATCAACTAATAGTGCTGAAGTAGAAAAATTTGGTATTGATACCGCAAATATGTTTGAGTTTTGGGATTGGGTTGGTGGCCGCTACTCATTATGGTCAGCAATTGGTTTATCCATTGTATTATCTATTGGTTATGACAACTTTGAGCAGTTACTGTCCGGTGCTCATGCTATGGATAATCACTTTAGAACCACTGAAGCCGAAAATAATATTCCGATGATATTGGCGCTTATTGGCATTTGGTATAACAATTTTTTTGGTACCGAAACTGAAGCGATTCTGCCATACGATCAATATATGCACCGTTTTGCTGCTTACTTCCAACAAGGCAATATGGAATCCAATGGTAAATATATCGACCGTGATGGAAACAAAGTCAGTTACCAAACCGGACCTATTATTTGGGGAGAGCCGGGGACTAATGGCCAGCATGCGTTTTATCAATTAATTCATCAAGGAACCAAACTGATCCCTTGTGATTTTATTGCACCAGCGATCAGCCATAATCCATTATCTGATCATCATGCAAAACTAATGTCGAACTTCTTTGCACAAACCGAAGCATTAGCATTTGGTAAAACCCGTGAGCAAGTCGATGCAGAGTTTGCCTCAGCAGGAAAAGATCCCGCAACCATGGGGTATGTGGCACCATTTAAAGTGTTTGAAGGGAATCGTCCCACCAACTCCATTCTTTTAAAAGAGATCACTCCCTATTCATTAGGCGCGTTAATTGCGATGTATGAACATAAAATCTTTGTACAAGGTGTAATTTTCAATATCTTCACCTTTGACCAATGGGGCGTTGAGTTGGGCAAACAATTAGCTAATCGCATATTGCCTGAGTTAAAAGGTAAGGAAAGTGTTAACAGTCATGATAGTTCAACAAATAATTTAATTAATCGTTACAAAGCATGGCGTTAAGAGAATAAATTAAGTGTGATTAAGCGCTTATAACCAAGGAGGTTGATGGTGACCTCCTTTGTTTTTTCTCAATTTGAGTGAATTCTGATTATCTTTTAACGTTTTTTTAGATTATTTATACGAAATGTTATCAGCTTTTAACTTCCTATCGCTACATCATGATATCCTTAGTGCATAATGATTTATAAAGTTAGGATCATCATAGTTGTGATGATGAAAGAATGTTTAAAAAATCCATAATTACTCACGCACCTATTCACTGGTTATCAGATGAAGAGCGTGAAGAAGTCGCAGAAAATACCTTAAGTTGGCTGCTGGAATTAGGTTCAATGACACGACGTTTTGAGCAACATTGCCATCAAGTGACGGTAATGCCATATCAAGAAGGTTTTATTGAATATATCGAGCCTGCTGATGAACAAAAGTGTTTACCTTATAGCCGACGCTATTGGTTAAGAGAAATCGTCCTTTGTGGAGATAATGTACCTTGGTTATTAGGGCGAACATTAGTGCCGGAAGAGACATTAACGGGTGAAGATCGCCAATTAGTGAATTTGCGTACGGTGCCATTAGGACGTTATCTGTTCCAGGAAACAACCTTAAGTCGTGATTTTATTCATATTGGGCAACAAAATGGACATTGGTTACGTCGTTCCCGTTTCCAGCTTTCAGATAAACCTTTATTATTAACTGAGGTGTTTTTGCCTGCATCACCTGTATATAAGCAGTAGTTAGGGGGAGCTAAAATTGGAGGGAAGTATGACGCACAATAAATGGCAGGCGTATAGCCGTTTAATGCGTATAGATAAGCCTATTGGAGCGCTATTATTACTTTGGCCAACGTATTGGGCATTATGGATCGCCGCTAAAGGCTTTCCTGACTGGCATATCCTAATTGTATTTACTCTAGGTGTGTTTTCCATGCGTGCCGCTGGGTGTGTAATAAATGACTTTGCTGACAGAAAAATTGATGGCAACGTTGAACGAACTAAAAATAGACCATTACCTAGTGGTGCTGTAACGGAGAAAGAGAGCAAGATTATCTTTATTGTCTTGGTGCTGTTTTCGTTTGGATTAGTGCTTACGTTAAACACCATGACCATTTGGTTATCTATTGCCGCACTTGCACTCGCATGGTTTTATCCTTTTGTAAAACGTTTTAGTAATTTGCCTCAATTAATTTTAGGTATGGCCTTTGGTTGGTCTATCCCTATGGGATTTGCTGCAGTTTCTGAAACACTACCTTTAGTATGTTGGTTACTCTTTTTGGTCAATATTATCTGGTCTGTTGTGTATGACACTCAATATGCCATGGTCGATCGCAATGATGATTTAAAAATAGGGGTGAAATCGACAGCCATTCTGTTTGGTCGTTACGATAAAATCATTATTGGTATTTTACAGTTAGTAATGTTGGCATTATTAGTGGCGATTGGCGTTTTGCTGAATATGAAAGGGATCTATTATTGGTCATTGTTACTCGTGACAGCCCTGTTTATTTATCAACAGAAATTAATTGCTGAACGGGAAAGAGCCCCTTGTTTTCAAGCGTTTATGAATAATAATTATGTTGGTTTTGTTTTATTCGCAGGTATTTTATTTAATTATTTCTAATAAATATATTACCAGCACTAGCTGAGCACTGAAGTTGCATAAAAATAAAAGGGATAAGCCAATTGCTTATCCCTTTTCTATTACTGATTATAGCGCGATTTGCTATTAAGCAACTACTTATCCATGTTGGATTCAGGGTTTTCCTCAATCGCTTGTGCTGAATTGTTATCTTCAGTAACGCCTACACTCTCAATGGTTAAACGAATTTCTGGTGACATTAATTTCGCAATAACTTGGTAAAGTGCAGAGGCATCTGCTTTGAGGATATCTTCATTATCTTTGAGATAACCTTCTTCACGCAGTGTAGAAACTAAAGTGGAGAAAACCGCTTTATCAAAGAACTCAGGTGCGTTAATACCATGCAATACAGAAAGTCGTTGCGCCAAAATGCGGCTTTCTCTTTCTAATAGTGCACGGCTAATTTCAGGAGCAAAATTGAGTAGAGAGAGCGTAATACCATAACGCTGTAGCGTTTCTCTAACACTTGCTGCTAAAAGCTGTAATGGGCGAATACGTGCTGGATTGATCCGTAATATGCCATCATCAGCACAGCAAATTAGACGCTGGCGACAAAGTTCACTAATCAGTGTATTAACCACATCAGGTAACTCCTCTTTTTCATAGCGAATAAACAACTCAGCTTTGATAAGAGGGAAAATTAATTCTACCTGTTTCATTAAGTCATCACGGTGTATACGCTCGTGATGCAAGACAATGCTCGCAATTAATGATGGTGTAACCATTAAGTGAATGGTGTTATTGCGATAATAAGTCATCAATACGGCACTTTCGCGAGGCAATATAATAATATCGCCAAGACTATCCTGCTCAACTTGGAATTTATCTGTTTGCAAGGCGTGTGCTAATAATGTTTCTGAGCTTTTATCGGGGACAACCATATCTGATGAGTAAGGCACATTACGCAGTAACTGTAGATAACAATCTATTTGCTCTAATAATTGTTCTTTAGTTAGTGCTCGCTGACGGGACGCTAGCAACGCCGTAGAGACAAGGTTAATCGCATTAATCGAAGCGGCATTATTAATATTGACCATAATATTATCCGCTAACGCACTAACTGCAGGATTTAACCAGCTTGGACGTTGTGGCTCAATGGGATCAATATCATCGCGCCAGTCAGGCACGGCCTGATTAAGATATTGTGATAGCGAAATAGGTTCACCAAAATTGACATAGCCTTGACCAAGGTTGCGTAGTTTACGCAATCCTCTGATCATCTGCATAAAACCTTCTTTCTCTTTTGTCGCACCACGCAACTCTTTGGCATAAGTGGCAACTTCCATGACATGCTCATAGCCAATATAAATGGGAACGATGGAAATAGGGCGTGTCTCACCACGTAACATGGCTTGCACGGTCATTGACAGCGTCCCTGTTTTAGGATCTAACAGTCGACCTGTACGGGAGCGTCCACCTTCAACAAAATATTCAATAGAGTAGCCTCGAGAGAATAACTCACCTAAATATTCCCGGAAGATGGTTGAATAAAGTTTATTTCCTTTAAAGGTTCGACGAATAAAGAAAGCCCCTAAATGACGGAAAATCGGTCCTGCTGGCCAGAAATTAAGGTTAATACCCGCAGCAATATGTGGGGGAACCAATCCTTGATGATAAAGTACATAGGAAAGCAATAAGTAGTCCATATGACTACGGTGACAAGGTACGTAGACAATTTCATGTCCATCTTGCGCAAGTTGGCGCACACGTTCTGCATTAAAAACGTTGATACCTTGATAGAGCTTATTCCATGTCCAGCTTAATACACGATCAGTCATTCGTACCGCTTCATAAGAGAAATTAGCGGCGATCTCTTCCATGATATCAGTGGCATTTTTACGTGCTTTATCAAGCGTAATTTTTTTCGCTTTTGCTTCATCTTCAATGGCTTTTTCAATGGCTTTGGATGCCAATAGTTTATTGAAGAGATCTTGGCGTGCAGGCAGTTTTGGGCCAACTGCTGCTAAACGCTGACGTGAAAAGTGAATACGCGCCACACGCGCAAGTTTTCGAGCAATGCTGGTATCGGTTCCATGTTCATTCGCCATTTGGCGCATGGATACGGTCGGCGAGAAACGGACAAAACTATCTCGACCTAGCCAGAGGATGGCAATAAATTTCTGTATCCCATTTAATAAGCGTAAATGGGGGACGCCATTATGACCTTCTCGACCCGGTGAGCGACCGAACATCACTGATGCAGGTAACATTTCAATATCAAGATGCGGATTGTTACGATGAGCATCAAGATAAGCATGGAATGTTTTCACTGAATCTTTACGCGGATCGGGAGAGTAGTAACGGAATACTCTAGGGCCATCGTCAATAAAGACGTAGGCTGGCAGTTTGGTTCCGTTAATTTCTATGGGTTGCAGAGGATCTGGCAAGCCAAGAGATAAACATTGCTGACGTAATGTCAGTAAGTCTGCTTTAGAGTGATAAGGCAGAACATAAAGGAAAGATCGCGACGTATCTAAGCCTAACTCAGTGATAGGATCAGTCGGAACTCGTTTACTTTTTACCAACAATTTCAGTGGTAAATTCAATGTGTTATAATATAGTTTACGCCAAGCTGACATAAATAGTTGTAGCCTCTTATTAGCAATACTTCGAAAGCATAACAGAAAGTCTTTCGTAGATCTGTGGTGCTGTGACAATATTAATAGAGAAAAGTGGCAAAATAATCGTTTGTTTTCGATAGAGTTTATTATGGCTAATCAAAATAAAGGTCTTACCCGAATCATTAAAGCTGGTGGCTATTCATATCAGGGCTTACGTGCCGCTTGGATCAATGAAGCCGCTTTTAGACAAGAAGCTATTGTGACCTTAATAGCAATTATCCTTGCATTTTTTATCGATGTCAGTGTTCTAGAGCGCATTTTATTGATTGGTTCAGTCGTCCTTGTCGTCATTTTAGAACTGGTCAATAGTGCTATAGAAGCTGTCGTCGATCGCATTGGTACAGAACGTCATGAATTATCAGGACGAGCAAAGGATATGGGATCAGCTGCCGTTCTCGTCGCTATTATATTGGGATTATTTACTTGGGGAACCATTCTTTGGCATCATTTTTTTGCATAAAGTAAAAAAAATCGACAATTGTCGAAAAATAATGCAAAGATGCGTGTTTTATATGCATTTGTAGTTCCCAATCGGCATATACCTGTATATACTCACAGTCTGACTGTATAAACAAACAGGGGGCGGAATGAAAGCATTAACTGCAAGGCAGCAGCAGGTTTACGATTTGGTTCGTGATCACATTTCGCAAACGGGTATGCCACCAACACGGGCGGAAATCGCTTCCCAACTTGGTTTTCGCTCACCTAATGCGGCAGAAGAGCATTTAAAAGCACTTGCTCGCAAAGGCGTGATAGAAATTGTCTCTGGTGCATCTAGAGGTATCCGTTTGCTACTTGAAGAAGAGCCTGAAGGCTTACCATTAATTGGACGAGTTGCAGCCGGTGAACCACTTTTAGCGCAAGAGCATATCGAAAGCCATTATCAAGTTGATCCTATGCTTTTTAAACCGAGCGCAGATTTTTTACTGCGTGTTAATGGTATGTCGATGAAAGATATCGGTATTATGGATGGCGATCTACTTGCTGTGCATAAAACACAAGATGTCCATAATGGCCAAGTGATTGTCGCACGTATTGAAGATGAAGTAACCGTAAAACGATTTAAGAAAGTCGGTAGTAAGATAGAACTGCACGCAGAAAATCCAGAGTTTTCACCTATTATCGTTGATTTACGTGAGCAGAGCTTTACTGTGGAAGGATTAGCAGTAGGGGTTATCCGTAACGGCGAATGGCTGTAATTTGTATCTAATTCATTCAATACAAATTATTGTACCAGATGCGCCGAAACCTCGTCCTCCAGTTTATCAGGGCGGGGAGAACGTCAAAAAGATGCAGATGATGTGTAAAAACATAAAATCATCTGCATTTTCTCTTTTATCTGCTTAACGAGGTTTATAGTCACCGGTTTTTTTCTGCTTAAGATTATCATCCATACTATGATCATGGTGACAACCTTCTGGATGTGTACAGGCTTGGGCTTCATGGCACTGAGCGCACAGCCCATGAATTTCAATCACACTATGGCGTAAATGAAAGCCATTATCTTTAGCGAGTGTGGTGATCGCCCCTTCAATTTTATGGCTACTTTTTTCTGTGACTGATAAGCAACGATCACAAATTAACATCACCGATGTATGCTCAGCATCATCAAAATGATGACAAAGCACATAGCTATTGGTGGATTCTATTTTGTGAATAAAACCTTGTTCAAGTAGAAATTCCAATCCACGATATACGGTAGGTGGTTTAGCTTGAGGCTCTACTTGGCGTAATAAATCTAATAAATCATAAGCGCTGATTGCGGTAGGTTGTTGCATGATCAGACGCAATACTGCCAGACGTTGTGAAGTCAGGCGAACACCTCGTTTCTGGCAGATCTTTTCTGCCTGAGCGAGCAATTTCTCTTCATTCATAGGATAGGATGCTCTCAGACGTGATTAATTGCGATGATCTTACCATATTTTTTTTGAGCAAACCTTTGTGGAAAGTGGGATTTTGAGAAAATAACGTTATAAATTGTCATTATCAGTAAATCAAATCTAACCATGGTGAAAGGGGCTAATACTCATTCACAAGACTTACCTTAACGCCAATGATGAACGAGTAATAGTCAATGGGAAATAGACAAGGTGTGACAATATGATTGGCAAATGCGGGATAAGCATGAAACAAAGAAAAGCCCGTTAATGGTATAACAGGCTTTAGCGTTTGATGTTATATGACTTAGAAGATAAGGTAAGTTCTTAAGTAACCGTCAGAACGGGATATCGTCATCAAAGTCCATTGGTGGTTCATTACTTGGCGCTGGTGCCGCTGCTGGTTGTTGTGCTGGGCGAGATGGTGCGCCACCACTAAACTGTTGTGATGCTTGTGGTTGCTGAGGTTGACCCCAACCGCCTTGGCCTTGTGAAGGTGCATTATCTTGACCACCACGGCCACCTAACATCTGCATTGTGCCACCGATATTCACCACAACTTCAGTGCTGTAGCGATCTTGACCACTTTGATCTTGCCATTTACGTGTTTGTAATTGACCTTCAATATAAACTTGTGAACCTTTACGCAGATACTCGCCAGCAATTTCTGCTAGTTTGCCGAAAATGACCACACGGTGCCATTCGGTTTTCTCTTTCATTTCACCGGTTTGTTTGTCGCGCCAGCTTTCTGAAGTTGCTAGTGTCAGATTTGCCACTGCACCACCACTTGGCATATAACGGATTTCTGGATCCTGCCCTAAATTACCGATAAGAATAACTTTGTTAACGCCTCTGCTCGCCATGTGAGGTACTCCTGCGAAAGTAAATTTTTTGAAATCATAAGCGATGAAGTTTATCACGTAAGCTAAAATTTGAATATGATGAGTAATGAATTTCTCCATTGAGAACAGGATCGACATTTTATTGTCTTAATATGGCAAATTTTCATTATCATTCAGTTTCAATATATATACTGTATATCCATTCAGCTAGTTTTGTGTCATAATTATCCGATTCTTTCTTTTTCGGCGACTCACTTAATCCGGGATATATTCATGGATAAAATCGAAGTACGGGGCGCTCGCACCCATAACCTAAAAAATATCAATTTGGTCATTCCCCGCGATAAACTTATTGTTATTACGGGACTTTCTGGCTCAGGTAAATCCTCTTTAGCCTTTGATACGCTTTATGCGGAAGGCCAACGGCGTTACGTTGAATCGCTTTCAGCTTATGCTCGTCAGTTTCTTTCCTTAATGGAAAAGCCTGATGTTGATCATATTGAAGGGTTATCGCCCGCTATTTCGATTGAGCAGAAATCGACATCACATAACCCACGCTCAACGGTCGGTACCATTACCGAGATCCACGATTACCTACGTCTATTATTTGCACGTGTGGGTGAACCGCGCTGTCCTGATCACGATATCCCTTTAGCGGCTCAAACGGTAAGCCAAATGGTGGATAATGTTTTAGCGCAACCTGAAGGTAAACGCTTAATGTTATTGGCGCCAATCGTAAAAGAGCGCAAAGGTGAGCATGTAAAATTACTCAATAATCTTGCTGCACAAGGCTATATTCGTGCTCGTATCGATGGTGAAGTGTGTGATTTATCAGATCCCCCTACCTTGGAATTACAGAAAAAGCACACCATTGAAGTGGTCATTGACCGCTTTAAAGTTCGTGACGATCTGGCTCAACGTTTAGCAGAATCTTTTGAAACGGCGCTTGAATTATCAGGAGGCACGGCGGTCATCTCTGATATGGACGATAGCAGTGCTGAAGATATCGTTTTTTCTGCAAACTTTGCCTGTCCTATTTGTGGTTATAGCATGAGTGAACTAGAGCCACGGTTATTCTCTTTTAATAACCCCGCAGGTGCGTGTCCTACTTGTGATGGTTTAGGGGTTCAACAATTTTTCGATCCTGATTTGGTGATCCAAAATCGAGAAATTTCTCTGGCCGGTGGTGCGATTAAAGGGTGGGATCGGCGCAATTTTTACTATTTCCAAATGTTGCGCTCATTAGGCGAGCACTATCATTTTGATGTTGAAGCTCCCTTTGACTCATTACCCGACAAGATCCAGAAAGTGATTTTATCCGGTTCAGGTAAAGAAAATATTGAATTTAAATACACCAATGATCGAGGGGATGTTGTGGTTCGCCATCATCCTTTTGAAGGGGTATTAAATAATATGGAGCGCCGCTATCGTGAAACAGAATCGAGTGCGGTGCGTGAAGAGTTAGCTAAATATATTAGCAATCGTCCTTGCGCCTCTTGTGGTGGTACTCGCTTACGTCGCGAAGCTCGCCATGTGTATGTTGAAAATACCACGTTACCTGAAATTGCGGATTACAGTATTGGTCATGCGATGAGCTTTTTCCAAAATCTAAAACTCAGTGGTCAGCGAGCGAAGATTGCCGAAAAAGTATTAAAAGAGATTGGTGACAGATTAAAATTCTTGGTCAATGTGGGATTAAATTACCTCACTCTTTCTCGTTCAGCGGAGACATTATCAGGCGGCGAGGCGCAGCGTATTCGCCTAGCAAGCCAAATTGGTGCTGGATTAGTTGGGGTAATGTATGTACTTGATGAGCCTTCAATTGGTTTGCATCAACGCGATAACGATCGCCTACTGGAAACGTTGATCCACTTGCGTGATTTAGGTAACACGGTGATCGTCGTTGAGCATGATGAAGACGCTATCCGTGCCGCTGATCATATTATTGATATTGGGCCGGGTGCTGGCGTTCATGGTGGTGAGATAGTCGCTCAGGGTACACTGGAAGATATTGTTAATAATCCCAACTCATTAACCGGTAAATTCTTAAGTGGCGAACGCCGTATTGCTATCCCTGAAAAGCGTGTTCCTGTTGATCGCGAAAAAATGCTCACTATTTTAGGGGCGAAAGGTAATAACCTAAAAAACGTTAATTTAAAAATACCTGTTGGTTTATTTACTTGTATTACCGGTGTTTCTGGCTCGGGTAAATCAACCTTAATTAATGATACGTTATTCCCCATTGCCCAACGTCAATTAAATGGCGCCACTAATAGCGTGCCAGCACCTTATTTAGACGTTGAGGGATTAGAGCACTTTGATAAAGTGATTGATATTAACCAAAGTCCTATCGGTCGTACGCCACGTTCCAACCCTGCGACTTATACCGGAGTATTTACCCCGATCCGTGAACTTTTTGCTGGTGTACCAGAATCACGAACTCGCGGTTATACGCCGGGGCGCTTTAGTTTTAATGTGAAGGGGGGGCGTTGCGAAGCTTGCCAAGGCGATGGTGTATTAAAAGTTGAAATGCACTTTTTACCTGATGTGTATGTGCCTTGTGATCAGTGTAAAGGGCAACGTTATAATCGTGAAACCCTTGAGATTAAATATAAAGGGAAAAATATTCACGAAGCGCTAGATATGACAATCGAAGAAGCGAGAGAGTTTTTTGATGCGGTGCCCGCATTAGCGCGTAAGCTACAAACATTGATTGATGTGGGACTCTCTTATATTCGTTTAGGACAATCTGCCACTACGTTATCGGGTGGTGAAGCACAACGGGTTAAATTAGCCAAAGAGTTGTCAAAACGGGGTACAGGCCAAACTCTCTATATTTTGGATGAACCGACCACGGGTTTACACTTTGCCGATATTGAGTTACTTCTTGATGTGCTCCATCAGTTGCGTGATCAGGGTAATACGATTGTGGTGATTGAGCATAATCTCGATGTGATCAAAACCGCTGACTGGATCGTTGATTTAGGGCCTGAAGGGGGCAGTGGTGGTGGTCAGATCTTGATATCCGGTACGCCAGAGCAAGTTGCTGACTTTGAAGGCTCCCACACGGCAAGGTTTTTGAAACCAATTTTAGAGCGTGGTTATTAATAGCACACGGTTTACGCACTTCTTGTCTAAACGCTACAAATTTTGTTTGTAGCGTTTTTCTTTATAAAAAGGAATTTGATATTTTATTAGAGAAATTAATTCTATTAGATAAAACTATTCTTTTTTCGTCAGTCACACTGATAGCCGCTTTTTATATAATTAACACTCTTTTTATAAAAAAAAGAATAAATAGTTAATTCTGCTGTTTTATTACATTATTTTAACTAAATACGAGATAACAAAGCTAAATAGAAAGGATTATCATAGTATATCGTGATGCATAGCACAGTTTATTCATGGATTTGTTTCATTTGTTATACTTGACTATTATTGTATAACAATAGTGATATTATGTTATATTTCAAAGTGTTATGTGAATCAAAAGGTTGCCGTAGGGGGAAGGTTATTATTTACTGTTCCCTTTGAACAGATAATCCTACTTTTCTCCTTGTGAGAGAATTATTTCCCAAAACGTTTTCAGCTATCACGATTTATAACAACTTTTTTCTCCGCAATATTTCCTATCATTTACCCATAATAAAAATACCTGCAAAAAGTAAGGCTATTAGGTCATCGCAAAGTTAGATAGTTCTTTTTACCCCCAAAATTCGTTTTGCTATTAACAATTACAATATAAAAAGTGAGTACTAATATGGAAACGGCTTCCTCAAAAACAGAGACAACAAGCTATCCCGCAACTAGTGCTGGCGCTCGCCGAGCAGGTATGACAGAAGAACAATGGCGTGCAGCAATTAAATTTGACGGCAATGATGTGGGCTGGGTTATCATGAGTATCGGTATGGCTATCGGTGCAGGGATTGTTTTTTTACCTGTACAGGTTGGCTTAATGGGATTGTGGGTTTTCTTACTTTCCTCCGTGATTGGTTACCCCGCAATGTACCTTTTCCAACGCCTATTTATTAATACGTTGGCTGAATCTCCTGAGTGTAAAGACTACCCAAGCGTTATCACTGGTTATCTCGGTAAAAACTGGGGTATTTTATTAGGTGCACTCTATTTTGTGATGTTAGTGATTTGGATGTTTGTCTATTCCACAGCTATCACGAATGACAGTGCTTCTTATCTACAAACTTTTGGTGTGACTGACAGTTTATTATCAGAAAATCCATTCTATGGTCTGATTTTAATCTGTGCGTTAGTGGCTATTTCTTCTCGTGGTGAACAATTACTATTTAAGCTATCAAGCTTTATGGTAATGACAAAACTACTAGTTGTTGCGGCATTAGGTCTTTCAATGATTGGTATGTGGCATCTGTATAATGTTGGCGCATTACCACCTGCCGGACGTTTAATTAAAGAAGCCATTATCACACTACCTTTTACATTAACTTCTATTCTGTTTATCCAAACATTAAGCCCAATGGTTATCTCTTATCGTAGTCGTAACCAAAATCGTGAAGTAGCGCGTCATAAAGCATTACGTGCAATGAATATCGCTTTCGGTGTGTTGTTCTGTACGGTGTTTTTCTATGCAATCTCCTTCACATTAGCAATGGGACATGATGAAGCAGTAAAAGCTTATGAGCAAAATATCTCTGCATTAGCGATTGCGGCAAAATTCTTCCCTGGCGGTTGGGTAACCGTAGTGAGTGTAATGTTGAATATTTTCGCAGTAATGACCGCATTCTTTGGTGTCTATCTCGGTTTCCGTGAAGCCACACAAGGGATTGTGATGAATATTCTGCAGCGCATGATGCCCGTTGAAAAAATCAATGAAAAATGGGTACAAAACGGCATTATGATCTTTGCTGTGCTGTTAGCTTGGGGCGCCATTATTCTCAATGCACCAGTACTGAGCTTTACCTCAATTTGTAGTCCTATCTTTGGTATGGTCGGTTGTCTTATCCCTGCATACCTAGTGTACAAAGTACCGATGTTACATAAATACAAAGGCGCATCACTTTATCTGATTATCTTTACGGGTCTGCTACTTTGTGTTTCTCCGTTCTTGGCATTCTCATAGTCGTCAACTGCGGTTCGAGTTAGCTGTTATTAAAAACGATATTAATCCAAGGTGTTAGATTATGAGCCAGAACAATAATTCTCATTTATGGTCGCAGTTTATTCGTCAATTACGTGAAGGTGTTAAGCCAGCAGTAGGTTGCACTGAGCCGATTTCATTGGCATTAGCTGCGGCAAAAGCAACCGCATTATTAGCTGAGCCTGTTGTTGGTATTGAAGCGTGGGTTTCGCCTAATTTAATGAAAAACGGAATGGGCGTAACAGTACCAGGAACGGGAATGGCGGGATTGCCCATCGCGGCTGCATTAGGGGCGACAGGGGGCAATCCGGATGCTGGCCTTGAAGTATTACTTACAGCATCACCACAAGCTATCGCTCAGGCTAAGACATTGGTTGCTGAAGGAAAAGTGACGGTTGGCGTGAAAACGCCATGTAGTGATGTACTCTACTCCGAAGCAAAAGTATATGGTCAGTCAGGTTATGCCATTGTCAGTATTGCTAAAGAGCATACCCATGTTGTGCGCTGTGAGTGTAATGGCAAAGTTGTTTTTGAGGATAATAAAACGAGTTTGACTCATGCCGGGGATAGCGTAGAAGAAAAGCCTTTTGCGACGGTTTGTGCTGAAGATATTTATCGCTTTGCACTCAATGTACCTATAGATCAAGTCGCCTTTATGCTTGATGCGGCTTATCTAAATGGTGCTTTATCAGAAGAAGGGCTAAAAAATAGTTATGGATTGGCGATAGGGCGGACGCTGGTTTCACAGCAAGAGAATGGCTTATTAGGTAAGGATTTACTGAGTGAAATCATGATAAGAACGTCTGCCGCTTCAGATGCACGTATGGGGGGCGCTGTATTACCTGCTATGAGTAACTCAGGCTCCGGTAATCAAGGCATTGCTGCAACATTGCCGGTAATGGTAGTTGCTGAATTTATTCAAGCAGATGACGAAACTTTATTACGGGCATTAGTTTTATCGCACTTAATGGCGATTTATGTTCATAGCCATTTCCCACCTCTGTCTGCATTGTGTGCGGCAACCACTGCATCAATGGGGGCGGCTGCGGGTATGGCATGGCTACTGACTAAAGACTTCACCACTGTAAGTATGTCAATCAACAGTATGATTGGTGATATTAGTGGCATTATCTGTGATGGCGCCTCGAATAGCTGTGCAATGAAAGTATCAAGTAGTGCGGCGAGTGCGTATAAAGCCGTTTTGATGGCGATGCAAAATCAAAGTGTAGCGGGTACTGACGGGATTGTCAGTGATGATGTTGATAGTTCAATTGCGAATCTCTGCGCATTAGCCAGTCGTGCAATGCAACATACAGATATTCAAATTATTGAGATCATGGAAGAAAAAGCACGCCGTAATGCCGGGGAAAAGCAGCAAGCTGTCAATGCATAAAAGGCAAAGACCTAAAAAGACAGTGAAAAATGTTGTAATGCAGTAAAGAAAATACCTGCTTATGAAAATAGGCAGGTATTTTTTTAAGCTAATATCAGCAACGAATGGTTGGTTATATTAATTAACTGACGGCTGCAAAGGCTTGTGCAATGCGCTGCACATTATTGTTATTGACACCCGCCATACAAACACGACCTGTACCAATCAGGTAAATACCAAACTCTTCACGTAATCTATCTACTTGCTTTGGTGAAAAGCCGGTATAACTGAACATACCGCGTTGTGTTAATAAATGATCAAAGTTTTTCTCAGGTAATGCTTCTTTTAAGGCATTAACTAAAGTTACACGCATCTCTTTGATGCGGTCACGCATATGAGCCACTTCTTTTTGCCATTGTGCGGTTAATACATGATCTGATAAAACTTGATTAACCAGTTGTGCGCCATAGTTAGCAGGACTTGAATAGATACGACGTGCGCCCGCTTTTAATTGCCCTAATACATGCTCACACTCTTTCGCGTTATCACATACAATCGATAAGCCACCCGCCCGTTCCCCATAAATCCCGAAGATTTTAGAGAATGAGTTACTGACTAATACAGGTAACCCCGCTTTTGCCATAGCGCGAACCGCATAAGCATCATCATCTAAACTTTCAGCAAATCCCTGATAAGCAATATCAAGGAAAGGGATTGCTTGACGCGCTTTGAGGATCTCAATGACCTGATCCCATTGTGCTTTGGTGAGATCGGATCCTGTTGGATTATGGCAACATGGGTGCATCAGTACGATGCTTTTTTCAGGAAGTTTTTTAAAGCAATCTATTAATGCATCGAATTTGACCCCTTTGGTTTCGGGATCAAAATAAGGATAATAATTTACTTTAAAACCGGAGCCCGCAAAAATAGACGCATGATTGTCCCAAGTGGGATCACTGATCCAAACTTCAGAGCTTGGAAAATAGCGATGTAGAAAATCTGCGCCGACTTTTAGCGCTCCGGAGCCACCTAATGTTTGTATGGTAGCAATCTTTTTGTCTGCAATAAGCGGGTTATCAGCACCAAAAAGGAGAGTCTGTACTTCGTGGCGATAAGGGGCGAGTCCTTCCATTGGCAAATACAGTGTTGCGGTAGGTGTCATCGCATTAAGCTGCTGACGCGCCACAGACACAGTGCCTAGAATGGGGGTTTTGCCTTCTTCATCATAATAAAGACCAATACTTAGGTTAATTTTATCTTGACGTGGATCTTTATTATAGACATCCATTAATGAGAGAATCGGATCTCCCGCAAACGCTTCAACCTGTTGAAACACGGCTTTTATTCTCCAATCACTTTTTGTGTGCCAGATAGATACAATATCTTGTGTGCTATTGTTCGTCTAGGTATTCCATAATGACGCGCGAAGTTAATTTGGTAATTAATTCGTACGCGCTAATACCACTATATTTGGCAATTTCTTCTACGGGTAGCACATCTCCCCATAAAATAGCTTCATCACCGACACGATCAATTAGCTCAGATCCCAAATCGACGCTGATCATATCCATGGAAACGCGTCCAACAATCGGCACTTTTCGACCGTTGATCCAAACAGGAGTACCAGAAGGTGCACTACGTGGGTAACCATCACCATAACCGA
Organism: Proteus sp. G2609; assembly: GCF_963896135.1. NCBI lineage: Bacteria > Pseudomonadati > Pseudomonadota > Gammaproteobacteria > Enterobacterales > Morganellaceae > Proteus > Proteus sp. G2609. The sequence goes on from NZ_CAWQNB010000024.1 coordinate 38,008, forward strand.
TAGCAATAACACCCAGATAAGTATCTTTTTCACTTACCCATGTACCACCATAACCAACGGGTTCACCTGCTTTATGTTTACGAACCGCAATAAGGCTCGTTTTTAGTGTCATTGCCGGGGTTAAACCAAAGTCTTTACCTGTTCTGTTATCACCCGTTGGTGAGATACCGTATGTGATGATCCCAGGGCGAACCCATTGATAATGGACTTGTGGCCAAAATAAAATTCCCGCAGAAGCAGCGATAGATTTATCACCCGCTTTATCTTGGATAAAGGCTTGAAATAGCTGAATTTGATTTTGTGTGACTTCAGGAATATCAGGCTCATCCGCGCGACTAAAATGACTGACCAAATTGACGGGTTGTTGGACATTTTTACAAGCACAAAGTCGTTGATAAAAAGCCTCAGCTTCTTCAGGACGGACGCCTAAACGATGCATTCCAGTATCGAGCTTCATCCAGACTTTTACGGGTTCTTCTAAATCGGCATTTTCTAACGCTTCGAGTTGCTCTTCACTATGAACAACAGTCTCAATATGGTTAACCACCAAAATGGGTAAATCAACAGCATCAAAGAAGCCTTCAAGTAGTAGGATGGGTTTCACAATCCCCCCACTACGTAATGTTAAAGCTTCACCGATACGTGCTACGCCAAAACAATCAGCATCATCCATCAAAGTATATGCTGTTTCTAATAACCCATGACCATAAGCGTTTGCTTTCACGACAGCTATCAGGTGGCTATGTGGTGCATAGTCTCTCACATGCTGAAAATTGTGACGCAGAGCGCGGCGATCTATTACTGCGGTTGCCGCTTTCATGTTATTTCTCTATTTCCTTTTATTCCGTCAAGGTGGATGGTTATTCGTCGTCGTAAGCAGGGCCTGCGTAGTTATCAAAGCGAGACCATTGACCATTAAAGGTCAATCTTACCGTACCGATAGGGCCATTACGCTGTTTACCAATGATAATTTCTGCCACCCCTTTTAGGTCGCTATTTTCGTGATAAACTTCGTCACGATAGATAAACATAATCAAGTCAGCATCTTGCTCAATAGAGCCCGATTCACGTAAGTCAGAGTTAACTGGGCGCTTATCAGCACGTTGTTCCAAACTACGGTTTAACTGTGACAGAGCGACAACAGGAACCTGTAATTCTTTAGCTAATGCTTTCAAAGAGCGTGAAATTTCAGCAATTTCTAAAGTTCGGTTCTCAGATAATGAAGGTACTCTCATTAACTGCAAGTAGTCAATCATGATTAGGCTTAAACCGCCATGTTCACGATAAATTCTTCGGGCACGAGAGCGCACCTCGGTGGGGGTTAAACCAGAGGAATCATCAATATACATATTACGTTTTTCAAGCAAAATACCCATGGTACTTGAAATACGCGCCCAATCTTCATCGTCAAGTTGCCCAGTACGAATACGGGTTTGATCCACGCGAGACAATGAAGCGAGCATACGCATCATGATTTGGTTACCTGGCATCTCTAAGCTAAAGATAAGTACAGGTTTTTCTTCCGTCATTGCCGCATTTTCGCATAAGTTCATCGCGAAGGTGGTTTTACCCATAGAAGGACGTGCTGCGACAATAATTAAATCTGATTTTTGCAGTCCGGCGGTTTTTTTATCCAGATCTTGATAGCCACTGGATACCCCCGTCACACCATCATGAGGTTTTTGGTAGAGTTGCTCTATTTTTTCAACGGTTTCTTCTAAAATGGCATCAATTGCTTTTGGCCCTTCATCTTTATTGGCGCGGGTTTCGGCAATTTGAAAGACGCGAGATTCAGCAAAATCGAGCAGATCTTCGCTAGTGCGTCCTTGGGGATCAAATCCAGCATCAGCAATTTCATTGGCGACTTTGATCATATCGCGAACGACAGCACGCTCACGAACAATGTCGGCATAAGCATTAATATTGGCTGCACTTGGCGTATTTTTGGATAGTTCTGCTAAATAAGCAAAGCCTCCAACGCTTTCTAATTCTGCGTTTTGTTCTAGTGCTTCTGATAAGGTTATCAGATCAATAGGTTTACCCAGCTCAAGTAAACGCTGCATTTGCGCAAAAATAGTGCGATGAGGTCGGCTATAAAAATCATCGGCAGTGACACGCTCGGAGACATTATCCCAACGCTCGTTATCTATCATTAGACCGCCTAACACCGATTGTTCGGCTTCTAGCGAATGGGGGGGAAGTTTCAACCCTTCCATTTGGCGATCTTTTATCTCAGACATTAGCTTGTCAGTGGTCTTGTTTCTGGCCATAAATCCTGCACAAAGTCGAAAAAATATCAATCAGCGCATTAGTATACGCTAACCCAATAATCTGTGCCTTGTAGAAATAACGATCATTTGTCATTATCTCTACAGGTCGTTACAACGCTGGTTTATATAATCCTAGGTCAATCATCAATCTTATAAAGGAGATTACGATGGCTAAACGCATTCAGTTTGCAGCTCATGGTAATGCCGATGTACTCGAGCTAACTTCATTTACCCCCGCCCCTCTAGGCGATAACGAAGTACAGGTTGCCAATAAAGCCATTGGCATTAATTATATTGATACTTATGTGCGTAGCGGATTATATCCAGTAGAGCATTTCCCAAGTGGCTTAGGAACTGAAGCTGCCGGTGTTGTGATTAAAACAGGCGCTCATGTTACTTCACTTAAAGAAGGGGATAGAGTTGTATATGCACAATCTCCATTAGGCGCCTACAGCGATACGCATAATGTACCAGAAAATAAAGTAGCTCGCCTGCCTGATAATATCTCTTTTGAACAAGCCGCCGCCTCTTTTTTGAAAGGATTAACGGTTTATTATCTATTCAATGAAACATACAAATTACGTGCAGGGGAAACCTTTTTATTCCATGCAGCGGCTGGTGGCGTCGGGCTAATTGCCAGCCAATGGGCGAAAGCGATTGGCGCTAAAATGATTGGTACCGCAGGCAGTGATGAGAAAGTGGCTAAAGCTAAAGCCGCAGGTGCATGGAAAGTGATTAACTATCAAACTGAATCTATTGTTGAACGTGTCCTTGCGCTCACCAATAACCAAAAAGTACCCGTTGTGTATGATTCTGTTGGCAAAGCAACTTGGTTGGATTCGTTGCACTGTTTGCAACGCCGAGGCTTAATGGTCAGTTTTGGTAACGCTTCTGGTGCGGTAACAGGGGTTGATTTAGGTATTCTTAATAAATTGGGTTCACTTTATGTTACTCGTCCTTCTATTTCCGGCTACATTACGACGCGCGAAGAGTTAGATGCAGCAAGTGAAGCACTATTTACGTTAATTGGTCGTGGTAAAATTGATGTCAGTGTGCCAGATAATCAGAAATTTGCATTAGCTGATGCTAAAGCCGCACACCGTTATCTTGAAAGTCGTCAATCTCAAGGTTCAAGTCTATTGATCCCATAGTTTTTAAAGGTTACAAGTATAAAAAATCCATCTTTATTAACTGATTAACTAAATAGTTGATTAAGCAATTTGAGTAAGATGGATTTTTATCACGGGTTAAAAAGGACTATTTTTCGGTCACAAACTTAAGCGCATTCTCTAGCACGGTTAAATCAGCACCTTGTTTGTGGGCATTTTCACTTAAATGACGACGCCATTGTCTTGCCCCGGGAATACCTTGGAAAATTCCCAACATATGGCGGGTGATATGACCTAAATAAGTGCCTTGTGAGAGCTCTTTTTCAATATAAGGATACATGGCTTTTACGGCAGCGACGGCATTAGCAACAGGTAACTGATTATCAAAAAGCACGTGATCCACATGAGCCAATATTGATGGATTTTGATAAGCTTCGCGACCTACCATAACACCATCCATATATTTTAAGTGCTCCTGCGCCTCTTCTAGTGACTTAATTCCCCCATTAATTGCCATAGTGAGATGCGAGAAATCACGTTTTAATTGATAAACACGAGGATAATCTAAAGGAGGCACTTCGCGGTTTTCTTTGGGGCTTAATCCCGATAACCAAGCTTTGCGAGCATGAATAATAAAGGTATCGCAGTTATTATCACGGCTGACGGTATCAATAAAATCACATAGAAATTGATAGCTATCTTGGTTGTCGATGCCAATACGTGTTTTTACCGTCACAGGAATATCGACCACATCACGCATAGCTTTCACGCAATCTGCAACGAGTTGTGCTTCACCCATTAAACAAGCACCAAAGCGTCCATTTTGTACCCGATCAGAAGGGCAACCTACATTTAAATTAATTTCATCATAGCCACGCTCTTGTGCCAATTTTGCACATTGCGCTAACGCTTGTGGATCACTGCCGCCAAGCTGTAATGAGATCGGGTGCTCTTCGTTGCTATATTTTAAATAATCACCTTTGCCATGAATAATGGCACCTGTTGTGACCATTTCAGTATACAGCAAAGTATTTTTGGTAAGCTGGCGAAAGAAATAACGGCAATGGCGATCAGTCCAATCGAGCATAGGTGCAACAGAGAAGCGGTTAAGTGGGTAATTCCCTTGAGTGCCCTGTGTTTGCTTGTTTTCTAGTGTTTTATCGGTTGGTGTATTTTCGTGCATTATAACCCATTTTAGTGTGTTTTCTCTTTATCAGGACACCAATGAGGACACCAGATTTTGGTGTTTTACTGAGAGTAAGAGAGGATTTATATCGAGATGGCTTACTATAGCATAACAAAATGTGATAGAGCAGGTGGTGTGATCTTTCCCTAAAACGAGGCCGATATAATTAGATTTTATGTACGAAGCTTAATTATTGATGAACTAATCTAGATTTAATTATTAGAGGGTTGAACTTAATAAACAGAAACAGAGTACTGTGCTTAAGATATCAATAGATAAGTTATTAGATCGAAAAGGGCTCCTATAAGGAGCCCTTCGAAAATATCTCGCTAACGGGGTCTAAGACCAACCAGCTTCACACTGTACCGCGCTTTCAATCTAGTGACGTTTCCGTCGATGATTAGATTCTAGTCAATTCCCGATTGATGTCAAGTAGCTTGTTCTTCAACGGATGTATAGATATACTTTTTTATCATCAGAGTGGAATATCAATATGCCTGTAAAATCAATAATTAAGACGCTATCTAACTCTCGACTCTCTACTTACAAACAACCACACTTATGCGATGTAAGCGATGAACAAAGCTTAGGGTTATATGTGTGGAATAAACAGTTATCAGGTCTCTTTTATCCAGTACTTCAAGTATTAGAAGTCTCTTTGCGTAATGCTATCAATAATGCTTACATCGAATACCATGAGCAGCTAGTCGAAGCAAATTATCAACCACAAGATTGGGCTAAAGAGAAAGCCAAAATAGACCAGTTTTGGTTTAGTAATTCTTATACAAATCAAAATAATAGTAAGGGGTTTCAACAGATAGTTAAAGCTAAGAAGGATTTAGTTAGAGAGGGTAAAGCTATTACTCCTGATAATCTAATCGCGAAACTAACATTTGGTTTTTGGGTTCACTTAACAGACAAGAATCATCGTTCAAGCCAATCCCTTGCTAATCCTCCTATTATCGAGCTTTGGCCAAAGCTTAATAATTTTGTTTTTCCATATGCTAAGGACTTAAATGGTACCTCTTTGAGTATTAACCATATTAGCTCAAATTTATTTGAAATAAATAGACTTAGAAATCGTATTGCGCACCATGAACCTATCTGGAAAGCAACAGATTTGTTTGATTCTGATGACAGCATAAATATGGTTATTTCACATTACGAACGATGCTTAAAAGTCATTCATTGGATTAACCCTAACAATTTAAAGTTATTATCTGTCATAGACAACGACAAATTGATGGGAATAGCTTGCACTCAACATACGCTATGGCGAAGTAAAATGTTAGCATCGGGACTTTATTCTGTTCCAGATATCATTAAATGGAAAGAAAGACATGAAATCAACACCAGACGCAAAGGTGAAGTCGTTAGTGTGACAGCAAATTATGCGATTATACGCTGTAAAAAGTCACATCAGATATTTTACACCAACCAATCAATGCAAAAGAGACGCAAAGCTTGGCCTTTAACGGTTGGTATTGATGTTACTTTCATTCCAAAACCAGCCTCAGCTCAAGGCAACCATCCCAATGCGACTCAAGTAAAACAATGAAAAAGATTTATATTGTGCACTCACTGGTCTGGATCTTTGATCCCATTCAAATGGAAATGCATCCTGTCTAAGAAAAACTAAATTATTTAATGAGTATAAATACACATTATATTATCTTAATAATTAAATTTATCTCAATGCTATTAAAAATGAAAATAGCCAATGCTCAAAAATCTACGTTATAAAACAAAAGTAAAAATAAAAAATAGAAAAGGAGCATTGGTTATGAATATTGAAAGGAAAATACTAGTCAAACTAAAAAATATACATTCACTTGATCAAAATAAAAAACTATTACGCTCTGGTTACCATAATCAATATAATACATTTTTATCTAATATTTCTTTTGTTCCAGTATTATCATCATCACAATTACCACCTAAAAATCATCTTTCTCTCACATCAAATCATTTAAATGATTACTATTATTTAAATTTACCTAATGATAACACATATACATTAGATGAAATTATTAAAATATTAAAACTACATCCTGATATAGAATATGTGCAAAAAATTCCAAAATTACCTGTACAGCCACCTAATATTACGCCGGATTTAACTCGCCATCAGCATTATTTAAAAACCCCAAAAATAAAATCAAATGAAATAAACGGGTTAGGTATTATAGACGCTTGGAATAAAAATGCTTATGGGCAAGGTATACAGGTGGCCGATATTGAGTGGGATTTTGATTTATCACATCCCGATTTGTTAGCTAATAATATCACGCCACTTTTTCCTTTAACTGAAAAAACCGATCAAGCCGACCATGGTACAGCAGTGGCGGGGTTAATTATGGGGAAAAAAGACGGTAAAGGTATTACTGGGCTTGCTTATAAATTAGATATGTTTTATGCCATATCAGAATTAAGCAGTGGTCGTATTGAAGCAATTATTGCCAGTAAACAGAAATTACACGCGGGTGATATTGTTTTATATGAGATGCAGACAGTTTGTGAACATCATGCTTATGTTCCTGCTGATTATGAAATGCATATCTGGGAGGCAACTCGTACATTAACAGAAGCGGGGATTATTGTGATCATGGCTGCCGGCAATGGGGGGGTTGATCTCGATTTACCTTTTTATGATAGCTATCGTCAACGTAGCGATAACCACTCTATACGTGTCGGTGCGGGCTCGCCTTATACGCTAAATCGTTTACCTTTCTCAACGCATGGCTCCCCCATTCATGTGCAAGCATGGGGAGAAGATGTGACCACTGCCGGATATGGTGATCTTTTTCATGGTGACGGGAATAACAAATATACGGCTAATTTTAGTGGAACATCATCAGCCTGTGCATTAGTCGCGGGGGCGGCTGCGGTTATTCAATCTTGGTATAAAGATAAAACCAACACGGTATTAACGCCAATAGAGATGCGAGAGCTACTGATTAAAACAGGAACTTATCCATCATTAAATGAAAAGATAGGCCCTTTGCCTAATGTAAATAATGCCATCTTACATTTAAAAAATTTAATCCAATATAATTAATAGAAAGGATACCTTCTATGGCTTAAGACTATGGAAGGTATTTTTAGTATTTATCTTGCTGAAAATAATCTTTTTTAAGTCTGTTTTAGACTTGAAAATACCGCGATAGAATGATTTGTGATAAAAAATTTATTTAATCATAAATTAAAATAATTTATTAGTATTTATGCTTATTATTAATTATTTGATTATATTATATTTTTTGTTTTTTATAACAAAGTCGAGAGTTATGATGAAAAGCTTAAAAATGAATAGTTTTTCATAAGAAATGTACCTTTTTGCTTTCAATTTTACCTCACTACGTTTATCATTTGCCCCTTGTACTATACATACGGCGTTGCTGGTTTTGGGCTTCTGTGGAGCATACTGCTCCGGCAGCTCACACAGTCTTTTCCGGCGGCGGTTCTATCTGCATTATTCTTCGGGATAGAGTATTACCTTAAATGACTGAGAAAACATCTCTGACACCACTAGTCGAATTAAAATCCTTAAGTAAAGGTTTCGACGGAAAACAAATCATTTCCCGCCTCGATCTGACTATCAACCATGGCGAGTTTTTAACCATACTCGGCCCTTCAGGCTGTGGTAAGACGACGGTATTACGTTTAATTGCGGGCTTAGAAGACGCGGATGATGGACAAATTATCCTAGATGGACAGGATATTACCCATATTCCAGCAGAACAGCGTTTTGTAAATACCGTTTTCCAAAGTTATGCCCTGTTTCCCCATATGACCGTATTTGAAAATGTGGCTTTTGGTCTACGTATGCAGAAAACACCTGCTGCAGAGATCAATAGTCGCGTTATGGAAGCGTTACGTATGGTGCAACTGGAGGACTTTGCCCAACGCCGTCCTGCTCACCTTTCAGGTGGTCAACAGCAACGGGTTGCGATTGCACGGGCGGTGGTCAATAAGCCGAAGGTATTGTTGTTAGACGAATCATTGTCTGCTCTGGATTACAAATTACGTAAGCAGATGCAAAATGAGCTAAAAGCCTTACAACGAAAACTGGGGATCACCTTTATTTTCGTCACCCACGATCAGGAAGAAGCACTGACTATGTCAGATAGGATCGTGGTAATGAAAGAAGGGCGTATTGAGCAAGACGGCACGCCTCGAGAAATCTATGAAGAGCCAACTAACTTATTCGTTGCGCAATTTATAGGTGAAATCAATATCTTTGATGCACGTGTCCTACATCGTATTGATGAGACACGTATTAGAGCGGATGTTGAAGGGCACGAATGCGATATTTATACGCAATTACCTGTTACTCAAAATCAGCAACTGAAAGTGTTGCTCAGACCAGAAGATCTGCGCGTTGAAGAGATACACGATCTTGAAAACCTTCCGGGACTTATCGGTTATGTTCGTGAACGTAACTATAAAGGCATGACGCTAGATTCTGTTGTTGAAATGGAAAATGGCAAGATGGTGATGGTGAGTGAATTCTTTAATGAAGATGATCCGGATGTTGATCACTCGTTAGACCAAAAGATAGCGGTAACTTGGGTTGAGAGCTGGGAGGTCGTGCTGGCTGATGAAGAAAACACGTAAACTATTTCAAAACATCGTTATTACTGGTGTTGTGGGTTGGTTAATGGTGTTCGTCTTCTTACCGAATATCATGATCATCGCCACCAGTTTTTTAACCCGTGATGATGCGAATTTAGTCGAGATGGTTTTTACGCTCGATAACTATTATCGCTTATTTGATCCAATGTATGCAGAAGTATTACTGCACTCTATTAATATGGCATTGGTAGCGACCTTAGCTTGTTTAATATTAGGTTATCCTTTTGCTTTTTTTCTGGCAAAAATGCCTAAGAAAATACAACCATTACTGCTGTTTTTATTAATAGTTCCCTTTTGGACTAACTCACTTATTCGTATTTATGGGTTAAAGATTTTTCTCAGTACGAAAGGCTATTTTAATGAGTTTCTATTGTGGATAGGGCTTATCGATAAACCGCTAAGGATCATTTATACCCCAGAGGCGGTAGTATTAGGGTTGGTTTATATTTTATTACCTTTTATGGTTCTGCCACTCTATTCCAGCATTGAAAAACTGGATAAACCCTGTTTGGAAGCAGCTCGAGATCTCGGTGCGAATAAATTACAGACCTTTATTCGTATTATTATCCCATTAACTATGCCGGGGATCATCGCAGGTTGTTTATTGGTAATGTTACCTGCGATGGGCTTATTCTTTGTGGCGGATTTAATGGGGGGCGCGAAAAACCTACTTATTGGTAACGTAATAAAGAGCCAATTCTTAAATATTCGCGACTGGCCATTTGGGGCAGCTACCAGTATCTGTTTAACACTGGTGATGGGGTTAATGCTATTTGTGTATTACCGAGCCGTAAAACTACTGCATAAGAAGGTAGAAATAGAATGATAGGACGGTTATTGCGGGGTGGATTTATGTCCATCATTTACGCGTATCTTTATATCCCGATTATCATTCTGATAGTTAACTCTTTTAACTCATCACGTTTCGGGATCAACTGGAAAGGCTTTACCACTGACTGGTATACCATTTTATTAAATAATGACAGCCTGCTACAAGCTGCAGGGCATTCATTAACGATGGCAGTCACCTCAGCAACCTTTGCGACGTTGATTGGTTCATTGGCTGCGGTGGCGCTTTATCGTTATCGTTTTCGTGGTAAAAAGTTTGTTGGTGGTATGCTGTTTGTGGTGATGATGTCGCCAGATATTGTGATGGCGATTTCATTATTGGTTTTATTTATGCTATTAGGCATTTCCTTAGGGTTTTGGTCATTACTGGTGTCGCATATTACCTTTTGTCTGCCTTTTGTGGTGGTCACGGTCTATTCGCGACTCAGTGGTTTTGATGTCAAAATGCTTGAAGCCGCTAAGGATCTAGGGGCGGGTGAATTTACTATTTTACGTAAAATCATTATGCCATTAGCGATGCCAGCAGTAGCCTCGGGTTGGCTATTAAGCTTTACGTTATCGATGGATGACGTGGTTGTCTCTTCTTTTGTGACTGGACCAAGCTATGAAATTTTACCATTAAAAATTTACTCAATGGTAAAAGTGGGTGTTTCACCGGAAGTGAATGCACTGGCAACCATCCTTTTAGGGCTATCATTAGTATTAGTATTAATTAGTCAGTTGATCTTACGAGATAGAACTGGCAAAGCGTAATTTAAAAGTATTAGTGCGAGTTTCTCGCACTTTTTACGGTCTTGATGACCAAATCTGTTGGAGGTAGGCGTTACGCCTATTTGATATTAACGCATCAACCACTGAAGGAAGCCTAAATGAAAAAGTGGTCCTCTGTACTTGCTGCCAGTGTAATGGCATTAAGTATTGGTACAGCATCGGCTGATGATGGTAAGACAATCTATTTCTATAACTGGACGGAATATGTACCGCCAGGATTGCTGGAACAGTTTACAAAAGAGACTGGGATTAAGGTGATTTATTCCACCTACGAATCTAACGAAAGCATGTATACCAAATTAAAAACCTATAAAGACGGTGCTTATGATTTGGTGGTTCCTTCAACTTATTTTATTTCTAAAATGAGCCATGAGGGGATGCTACAGAAGATTGATAAATCGAAGCTCAGCAATTTTGATAATCTTGACCCAAGTTTATTACATAAATCATTCGATCCTCAAAATGACTACTCAATCCCTTATATTTGGGGAGCGACTGCGATAGGGATTAATAGTGATGAAGTTGATGTAAGTAGCATTACTTCATGGGCTGATTTATGGAAACCGGAATATAAAGATAGTTTACTGTTAACGGATGATGCACGTGAAGTATTCCAAATGGCTTTATTAAAATTAGGCTATTCAGGTAATACCACAGATCCAAAACAGATTGAAGAAGCCTATAAAGAGTTACAAAAGCTGATGCCTAATGTACTGGCTTTTAATTCGGATAATCCTGCTAATCCTTATATGCAAGGAGAAGTGAATCTAGGGATGATCTGGAATGGCTCTGCATTTATTGCGCGAGAAGCCGGTGCTCCTATTGAGTTGGTATGGCCAAAAGAGGGCGGTATCTTCTGGATGGACAGCTTAGCTATTCCTGCAAATGCAAAAAATGTTGAAGGTGCGCATAAGCTTATCGACTTCTTATTACGCCCCGAAGTTGCTGCAAAAGTAGCTGAAAATATCGGCTATCCAACACCTAATTTAGCGGCACAAAAATTATTGCCAAAAGCTATCACAAAAGATAGCTCACTTTACCCTAGTGAAGAGATTATCAGTAAAGGCGAATGGCAAAATGATGTGGGTGAAGCGACGGTTTTATACGAAAGTTATTACCAAAAACTGAAAGCGGGTCGTTAATTAAGTTTATCAGTACCAAAAAGCCACCGTTAAACGGTGGCTTCTTATTTTGTATAGAAAAAAGAGAACATTATCATTAAATCAACGATAAAATAGATGACAGTGTGTATTTGAACCGAAAGGATAAATAAGTTAAGGGCGATTAGTGCCATTTTTTATACAAGCCTCGGCAATCAGCAGGCTGTTTTTTTCTTGTATATTTCGTTGTTGCTCAATATTAATCATATAGTTACTTTGTAAGAAATAGCTGATATGAACATCAAACTTTTCAGTAATTAAATAAACAAACTCAATACTGATCCTATTTGTTCCTCGTTCATACCGTGAAAGTTGTTGCTGACTTATGCCTAACTCTTTGGCAAATAGTTTCCCCGAATATTTTAAATTTTTTCGCAAGTGACGTATTCGTTGTCCTATACGAAAATTAATCGTTTTGCTGCTATCAATCATTTCATCAGCCTTAAAAATTCAAATCATTATTGATAAGAAAAAGTGAGACTGGCTAATCCGTTTGCTTTACCCGGTTTTAGTGTCCCAGTCGTGATATAGCGAGTTGACAGGTTTAATATGTAGTTTTCGTTGTTAGAAGTTGTTATATGGAGTAAACGTTGGTTAGGTTGTCCTATCGCACTGATATCAGGGCCATACACCACGGGAGTTGGATTATCATTAAAGAAAAATTGAATACCAATACCAGAAGCATCAGAGTCTGATGTCAGTGTGAGGATATCTGTATTATTAGAATAGGTAGACTGATCGGTCATGCTGGCATATAAATGCACATTACTATCGCATGTAACAGAGATGGGTTTAGCCTGACTTTTTGATGTTGAACCAATGGCTGCCATATCTCGCATTGAGATATCACCTAATTCATAGGTGAGATTTTTGGTATTTACGGTACAGCCTCGAGCTTTAATAGTAATAGTGACGGGGTTAATTGCTACGATAGAGGTATTATTGCCTTTATGGCCTCCACCATATTCAGACCATGTATTGGCTATAACTGTATATGGAATGTTATAAACGCCAGTCTCAAGATGTTTATCTGTCACCACAAAGACGACTTTGCCTTTCAGTGAAACGCGATCCACATTATGGTTAACGGTAGAGCCTACTGCAGGATAAATCACCGTTGCACCCGAACCGTTATCAACATCAATAGGTACGTAAGCAACACTATCATTGTTATCTTTTAAACCAAAAGCATAGCCGATACCTTTAACTCCGGGGAGTGAATAAACAGGATAACGATTACTACCTTCGTAATAGTAGATCCCGCTAATTTTTGAACCAGTAGCATTAGCATAGAGGGTTTCAACCCAACATTTTTGCAAAAATTTCTTCTCACATTTGAAACCATTATGGACAGAGGTTTCACCTATCCAAGTTGATGTGATGGGCGTTCCTGCGGGAGTACCATCGGCGGCACCATCAAAATTCATAGGTGGAGGGGTTACCACTAATGGATCTGCAATAGCCCATGCCATTTGGCTCGGGATACAAAGAAGAGAAACCAGCAATGTGAAGAAAGAAAAAGAGCGTGTCATTATTGGTACTCCAGTAAAAAGGTTGCTGTTGCATTCGCCGATCCGGCTTGAACAGGAAGTTGAGTCGCTACATAGCGAGCATAAAATTGCAGGGTATTATCTTGGTTAGGCAATAAGGTATAAGACTGGCTTTTATCGTTAATATCGATGGAAGCTCCTGAGTTATCCATAATGGAAATGGCAACTCCCTTGGCACCCGTTGCATCAATGGCGAGTAAGGCGTTATCAATAGGATCGGCACGACCATTAAAACTGACCTTCACAGCACTGGCTTCAGGTTGGCAATCGACTAATTTAATACTAAAAGGGATAACAGGCGTACGTTGTTGCGTTATCGTCGTAGAAATAAAATCTTTTGTGGCGATTTGGCCTAATTTTACGGTAATACGTTTTGAGTTTGTCTCTACCGTACATGTGTTTCCTGTTACTCTGGCATTAATGTGTACCAATGTATCGTAAGCAGATCCCTTAGTGGTAAACAGTAATGACAACGCTACAATAAGCATTAATTTGTGCATTATTGGCACTCCTGTGTCATTTTCACAAAAGGTTCATCAAGTTGAGAGGCGGGTAATTGATAGTTCACTTGACAGTATTGAGAGGCATTATGCCCCCAGCGGATCTCTAATTTTCCTGAATCAGGGACACCCGATAAGTAGAGCAAGCCATCATCGCCAACAATACCGGACAGATGATTTTGTTTATCAGTTGCTATTGCCCCAAAAGGGAGTGGGCGACCTTGGTGTTGTAGCGTCAGTAATAAGCGATACCCTTTTTTAGCATCAAACTGAACTTTAATGACGGCGCCTTGTGTTGGGATCACTTGCTTAATGTTTTGCTCAATTTCAACATTATCGGGTAATGCGGTGGTGTCTAATGCCACTCGATTTTGTCGATAAGCGGTAGCATAGGGAATAACGGCAAACCCTCGCCAGTCAGTATAAATCCCTGTCGCATTATCAATCGGTACATCCGCAGTATTACGAGCATCTACTAAAATGGCATTAGCGCTTAAGGGTTGGCTTAAGGTTAATCCGCCACTATGGAGTAGCATACCTCCAGCGAGGCTATAGTTAATTTGTTGAGCATCTTGATGATAGTTATAGCTAGCATTTAAATTGCCATAGCGACTTTGATAACCCAACGCCGCACTACCTGTATAGTTTCCACCTTGATTGCTATAACCTTGTTGAACACTGTAATTAAGGGTATTGTCTTCCAATAATGTACCGGCAATACCCGCATTATGTGTCGAATAACCGTTATTATTGTGGCTGTAATTATATGTGAGATAAGTGCTATTGATGGATTGATAACTTGTCGGCATTAGCAATTGTAATGGGATAGAAAGACCCACAGACAATGTTTGGTCACGCTGACCACTATTCATCATTCTGTTATAACTATAAATGACGTTATAAGAGAGCCCTTTAATATTGCCATTGTAGCCGGTTTGTACTAGGACATTTTTCTCATTAGTTCCCCAATAATTTTGCCAGTTGGTCATCATAAAAATAGAGCCATAATCCCCCAGTTGTTGTGATAAATTAATTTGTAGGCTCCCTTTCTTGCGATTATGCAAATTAAAATAACTCAACGGTTTTTTTTGATTATCTTCATACAGATAACCGGACATACGTGTATTTAATGTCTCATCTAATGTGTAAAAACCCGAAGTAGAGTAACGATAACCGAGCAATTGAAAGTTTGTGCCAAATTGGTTTAACGACTTGGCATAAAGAAAACGTAAAGAATAACCATCTGATGTTGAGTTATTTGGCAATTGGCTATGAGCAAAGGTGATATCGGTAGAGAAGGCACCTAGGGTACCCATATTTTTACCTGCTCCTAGGGCATAAGATTGGTAATCTTTTGTTGCTAATGCACCGCCATAGACAGTGGTGTCATAGGGTAAGCCATAAATAAGATGACCTTGTATAAAGCGAGGTTTTTTATTTTGGTTATTTTGGCGTATTTCACCGGCTTGGATGACAAACTGTTTTTGGCCTTCTCGCTGTAAAATAGGTACAGCAGAATAAGGCACAACATAGCTGTGTTTGCTACCATCATTTTCTTCAATGGTGACATAGAGGTCGCCACTATTTGACGTTGGATAGAGATCACGGATTTCAAAAGCACCCGGAGAAACAAAGGTTTGATAAATCACATAACCGTTTTGGCGGATCACCACTTTAGCATTGCCTTTAGCAATACCTCTGACTACAGGTGCAAATCCTCTTTGGCTATCAGGTAACATAGTGTCGTCACTTTCTAATGAAATACCTCGAAAATTAACACTGTCAAAAAGTGTTGATGAGGTATAACTATCACCAATTTGTAATTGGCTTCTTAATGACACAATATTGCGTTGCAGATAGGTATTGATATGGTTCCATTGGTTTTTCCCGTTTGACGAATTCCAAGTGGAATAATCGCGTAATCGCCAAGCACCAATATTGATCCCACTACGTAGATTTAAATAGTAGCTATTATTATGAGAATTTCCCCAGCTATTAGCGCCACTAAAGGTGTAGTTTAAAATACCTGCTGTTATACCGTTATCCCATTTTTCTGGTGGAATATAACCGCGCGCTTTCAGATCTAACGCGGCTTGAGGGACTTGAATATTTAAAGCTTGTTTCTCAATATCATAATTAACAACAGAATCTGGAATGATTTTTTCAATATCAATACATTCATTTGCCGAGAATTTCTCAAAATCAGCAAATAGTTTAATATTGATCCCGAGTGATTGATAATCATCTCGATTTAAACAAGGAATAACATGGTTATCTTGACTAATAAAATGAATATTTTCACTACGCAGATACTCATGATTAAAAACAATATCAAGAAGATAATCACCGGGTTTAATGCGGTTGCCTGCTTCAAAATAACTTAAATCGGTGACGGCATCAGGAGAGTCAGCCAAAAATGCAGGATTAAATCGGTTTGCGCTATATGATGAAAAGGACAGCGTCAATGACAATGCAATGACACTTGGAAAGAGAAAATAAACGATATCTTTATTAGTATTCTTATTAACCATGGTTTTTGACCAACAAGGTTGAAAAAGATGCTGTGATTAATGAACGATTTCTTTTTTTAAAACAGGAGTCTGTGCGCCATAATCATTAATGGTTTGGAATGAAATGGTATTAGCATTCTGATTAACTTTTCCTAATGTTAATTGTGAAAATGGGTTAATCATAATACTTGAAGGAAGTTGACTATCGGTTGCGGCTAAATTGACCATAGTAATATGATAAGGTGTTGGATTATGGGCAATTAACTCCCCACTTTTATAGGAGAAAGTCACTTCATTGGCATATTTTTCAGTATAAGCGGACAACCCACTAGGGCGGTAGAAAAGCTTTATCCGACTCTGGATGGCAATTTGTAGTGTATTTTCATTGGCAAGCTTTTCATCTAAAGCAGGAATAGCTTTGACATTCATCCAAAATAAACTTTCGCGATCTGCAGGTAAAGGTTCACCTGTATACATAATTCTTAAAGCATTCTCTTTATTAGCGTCAAGAATATATAAAGGAGGGGTAACAATAAAATCATTATTTTTATTACCTTGATTATCAGATACCCATGATTGAATTAGAAAACTATTCTCTTTATCTGAATTAGTCACAACAAGATTAGTTTGTTTAATATTAGAATTATAAATAATACGCGTAGCACCTAATGAAACACCATTAGAATAAGCAATAAGTGGGAATAAAAAAATAATAAAAGCAAATATCTTTTTCATAATAAATATTTATTAGCTAATGAATATGGAGTAATAATACTTTTGATAAAAATAGGCCGTCCTTGGCGATAAGACATCAATCAAAAGTGATGAAGTGATTAAGAGTAAGTCACCATAAAGTTAGTTGTAACGTTTGCGCTACCTGCCTTCACTGTATCATCAGTGGAAATAAGAGAAGCGTTATAATTTAATTGGTTTTCACCTTCGATTAATTTTTGAGTTGAAGAAGGTTGTCCTGGAACAACATTTTTGCTGCTTGAATCGGTAATTTTTAACGCTACATTGGTTGCTGCGCCACTGCCTTGTAATGCGAATGCAGTTGCATCACCATCAGAAGCTGTACCGTTAAAGGTAATTGCTGCCAATGATGAAACAGTAATATCGCAGTTATTTAATTTAATGCTAAAAGGAATACGTCCTGTTTCATCACCTTTTTTAGTGAATTCAGCGACACGGAATTGACCCAAACGAACAGTTTGGTTACTTGAACTACTATCAACACCACAAGCAGCATTAACGACAGAACCTTCAAAGTTAATAGTACCACCATTAACTGTAACTTCTGTGGGTGCTGGTGTACCAGTATCTTCTGCTAGGGCAGGTGTAGCAATTATGGCCATTGCTGAAGTAATAATTGCAGATAATAATAACTTTTTCATTAAATGTTCCTATATTTTCAATATATATTTAATACTTAGCTTAATAAAATAAGCTAATATTTAATTCTGTTTTTATTATTAATAATAAAAAACAAGGATTAAATTATTTTTGGAAAATGCCAAATAAGACTATTTTATTTATTAAAACAAAAGCGAGTGATAGCAATCTTCGTGAAAACGAATAAATTGCCATATATTCACTTAAGTCAAATTTACAAAAATTATAAATGTGGTAAAAAAAATAGAGAAATCGTTTTAAACGATCGTTTTTTGCTGGTTTTATAGATAAATTCTATTAATATCTGCTCAACTATCGGTAATATTTAATTGTTAAAAAATAGAAAAATATATTACTTTGTCTAATGTTTTGTGAGTGATTTTTTATCTGATTGATATTGCTTGGTTTTTTATTTGATTTTATTACATCTATCTCATCATTTATCTGGTGCATCGTAAAAAGATAGCGTACTTATACTTATAAGATGATGTTTCATAAAATGTATTTTATGGACAGTTTTTTTATAAAATGAAACGAAAAATGGCTTTTTGTTAAGCAAAAAAGCACGCTGAAAGGGGGCATTTGAGTAAATTTTAAAATGAAAATTTATTATTTGTAAATAAAATAGAAATATTGTTTATTCATTTTTATTGGAAATTACAAAGCGTATTTTTATCGTATAAAAATAAAAGATACTTTTATTACTCGTATTGGGAGTAAATCAATATATTTAATTTGCTATATTAATTGTAACAAAATGTTTCATTTTCGAGTGCGCTTCTTCTATAGGGAGTGAGTAATTCAAGCAATTACCCCGATTCTGTTTTACTATCGGCTATATAGAGAAAAACTTAAATCTGAAGGTATAAACATGATTTCCAGTACATCAAAAGGAACACTCTATGGCATTGTGGCGATATTCCTTTGGAGTACCATTGTTGGGTTAATTCGCAATATCAGTGAGTATTTTGGTGCGGTAGGGGGTGCTGCGCTGATTTACACAACGGGAACGCTGTTTTTGATTTTGATCTTAGGGGTGCCTAAGTTATCTCTTTTTCCTAAGCGTTACCTTGCTTGGGGGGCACTTTTATTTGTTAGTTATGAAATCTGTTTATCGTTGGCGCTAGGATTTGCTAGTGATAGAGCACAAGCTATAGAGCTTGGCATGGTTAACTATTTATGGCCCAGCTTTACACTGGCATTAGCGGTGTTCTTAAATAAACAGCGATTCTCTATCCTATTGATTGTGGGGTTATTATGCTCATTCAGTGGGCTTGTTTGGGTTGTTAGTGGTGATAATCCACTGACAATAGAAAGCTTATGGAATAATATTTGTCGTAACCCTCTCAGTTATATTTTGGCGTTTATCGGCGCCGTGTTATGGGCATTTTACAGTAATGTGACTCGTCTTATTTCGGGGGGACATAATGGTATTGTGCCTTTCTTTTTCTTAACGGCATTGGCACTTTGGGGGCAATATATTTTTTCTGCTCCAATCGAGTGGGTGGTTAATGTAAAAAGTATCTCACTGTTACTTATTACTGGGGCTGCGATAGGGTTAGCTAATGCGGCGTGGACGGCAGGAATGATCAGCGGTAATGTGACATTATTAGCGACGCTTTCTTATTTTACTCCGGTAATTTCTACGGCTTTTTCATCCCTACTACTCTCTACAGCACTCTCTTTTTCATTTTGGCAAGGCGTTATGATGGTGACAGGCGGCTCTTTAATTTGTTGGTTAGCGACTCGTCAAAAAATGACAAAAATGCCAAAAACGAGCAAATCGAATGTAAAACAGGGTTCTTAAGTCAAATTTTTGCGCCAATTGAGGGTATTTGAATAAATACTCTCGATTTTAAAAAAGTCTCATTGGTATAAGTTGAAATTTTTTCACTATGCGACAAGGCTAATATCCGCTTATCTATATTACTTATAAGTTAAAAGATCTAACTTTTATTTAGATGCTACCTATATGATAAGAACAAAGGGATTGCTATGAAACTTGAGACACTTTCTGTTCACGCTGGTTATTCACCTGATCCAACCACCAAAGCTGTTGCGGTGCCTATTTACCAAACCACCTCTTATGCATTTGATGATACGCAACATGGTGCTGATCTATTTGACTTAAAAGTACCTGGCAATATCTACACGCGTATCATGAACCCAACCAATGATGTATTGGAACAACGCGTTGCCGCCTTAGAAGGAGGGATTGCGGCAGTTGCTGTGGCATCGGGTATGGCTGCGATTACTTATGCTATCCAGACCATTGCACAAGTGGGCGATAACATTGTGTCGGTTGCGAAACTCTATGGTGGTACATATAACTTAATGGCACATACTTTTCCCCGTATCGGTATCGAAGCGCGTTTTGCCCCCCATGATGATCTGCTGGCACTTGAAGCGTTAATTGATGAGAAAACCAAAGCGGTATTTTGTGAATCTATCACTAATCCAAGTGGTAATATTGTTGATATTCAAGCTATTGCCACTGTGGCTCATCGTCATGGTGTCCCTTTAATTGTTGATAATACGGTAGCAACGCCTTACCTATGTCGCCCTTTTGAGCATGGTGCTGATATTATTATTCACTCACTCACTAAATATATTGGTGGTCATGGTAACTCTATTGGTGGTATCGTCGTTGATTCAGGTAAATTTCCTTGGGCTGAACATAAAGATCGTTTTGAAATCCTCAATACACCGGATGTCTCTTATCATGGGGTTAATTATGTTGAGCACTTTGGTGCGGCTGCTTATATTGCGCGATGCCGTGTTGCTCCATTGCGTGGAACAGGAGCCGCCCTTTCGCCATTTAACGCCTTCTTAATTCTTCAAGGTCTAGAAACATTAGCGTTACGTATGGAGCGTCATACTGAAAATGCGCAAAAAGTTGCTGAATATTTGCAAAATCATCCTCAAGTTGTCTGGGTTAAATATGCAGGTTTAACCAGCCACCCAGAGCATGATTTAGCAGTACGTTATATGTCAGGTAAACCTGCTGGTATTCTCTCTTTTGGTATCAAAGGTGGTGCTGAAGCGGGTGCGAAATTTATCGATGCATTGAAATTGATTGTGCGTCTTGTCAATATTGGTGATGCTAAATCCTTGGCTTGTCATCCTGCATCAACCACTCATCGCCAACTCAATGATGAAGAGCTAGAACGCGCGGGGGTTTCTCGTGATTTAATTCGACTTTCAATTGGTATTGAACATATAGACGATATTATCGCTGATCTAGAACAAGCATTAAACGCCAGTTTTTAACCGTTATTAATAATAGTTAATTAATAACGATTAAGTAATAGTAATTTAATTAATAATAGAAAGGCCTTCTTTAAATTTAAAGAGGGCTTTTTATTTTAAAACAAACAAATAATCGCTCTTTTAAAGGAGTGTTTAATTTATTCTCTATGAGAGAAAGTGTGTTTTATTGCGTTACCACATTATTGAAATATCTTAATGACTATTTATCCTTATTTTTAATTGATAATTATCAAGTTCTCTTTTTTTGTTGTTAATTAAATATTTTATTGAGATCAAAACTGTAAAATAATTTTATTATTTAAAATTAAATTTGGTTTTAAATAAAGTAATGTGAAGTTGACAACATTATTGGCATATAATAAGGCTCACTCTAATAGTGCTTGATTTTGATCAATAAGGAACATACCGACTGGTCGGTATTATCCTACGCATGAATACAACCGCACATCACCGAAAAAAAGATCCTATCCGCGTCCAAGAGCAGTTATTAGAAGCGGCAAGTATTATTGTGGCGAATGAAGGAATTGCTTCTTTATCTTTAAATGCCGTAGCCAAAGAAGCGGGTGTCAGTAAAGGCGGATTATTGCACCATTTTCCTGGGAAGATAGAACTGATACAGGCGGTATTCAAACGCTTACTCGGTATTATGGATAAACGAATTGCGTTAATTATGGCCAACGATCCGATAGAAGCAGGGCGCTTTTCTCGCGCTTACTTAACCTATATTTCTGATCTTAAACAGTCAGATGAAAGTCGCCAATTGGCAATACTTTCTTTAGCTATGCCTAACGAGCCAATAATGCGTCAATGTTGGCGTGATTGGATGTTAGGCCATTTAGCCAAAGGCGATAAACTTGATAATAGCTACTTAGGTACCTTAATTCGTTATGCTGCCGATGGCCTTTGGTTATCAGAACTCACAGAAGGCCCTACGATTTCACAACAAGAGCGTAGTGCATTAGTTGAAAGATTATTAAAAATGACATTTGAATATATGGCCGACACAGCAAATCAGCCATGTTAATTAGGATGAATGAGGGCACAATGAAATACAGAATAAATGCCTCAATTTATTACGACGCAACGGATGGCGCGATATCGTTAGAAAAAGGTGACGTTGATACACATCTGTCTATTACCGCTAATGCGTTACTCTTTTATTTTATTCAAAATCCCGGTGTAGTAAATCGTGATGAAGTATTAAAACGCGTGTGGGATGACAATGGGCTAGTTTCTTCAAATAGTAATTTAAACCAATATTTAAGTTTATTGCGTAAAACATTTCGTCATTATGGTATTGAAAATATTATTGTCACTATCGCCAAAGGGCGACTAGAGTTTAATCCTGATATCTCTGTTGAATTAATTGATGACTCAACACTGTTACCTGTTACGCAAACAAATGAGCACGAAGGTGAAGCAAATAAAAGTCATACCGCATCACCCATTGAGACATCGTTATCATCCGAGCCTGATAATCTAGACAGTGAATTAGAAAAAGAGCCTCAATTATCGGTAACATCGCCACAAAAGCCAGAAATTTGTTGGTATTTAGCCAGTATTGGTTTTTTATTTGGCGCCATATTTCTTGTGGTGATCATCTTTTTAAATCAGCATCAATCAAAGCCTATCACATTAACACCTCTCACCCATAATGATTGTGAATTACTCTCTAACGAGGCCATGATTAACTCCTCTGTCAGTGATAATTATATTCGCAATTTTGACGCTGTAAGAAAGAAGCTTAATTTACAGTGTGTGAAAGGGGAGCGCTTTGTTTTTTTCTATGGTGATAAATTACAAACTAATGGCTTAGGGCGTGTCTTTTTAGCGCATTGCGCTAAGAACGAAGATAATCCATTTAGCTATTGCGATAATTACTTTTACTATTCTTGGAAATACTAATGAAAATCTCAGGGAAACTTTTATGTTTTTTATCGGCCCTGATTTTTATCTTGGTCGCCACTTATGCAGCAACAAGATTATTAACTATCAAAAATGAAGGTATGATGGTTTGTTCAACAAAGGGCATTATGCGCTTTGAAAATATGGAAGATGAGAATGTGAATGGCAATATTCATTTCTCTTTTGGTGCTAATGGCAAAGGCTCTATTGTGGTTGAGGGGTATACTACCTCTAAAGCGGGTTGGCTCTATTTACAACGTTATGTGAAATTTGATTACACCACAAAGCGGGTTTCCCCCACCGAGCGTCACTATTTTGTCAGTCAATGGGAGTCTAGTGCCTCCTCAATTGATGAGTCTCCCGATGTTATTTTTGATTATTTTATGCGTGAAATGTCAGATAGTCATGATGGATTATTTATTAATGCACAAAAGCTAAATGAAAAAACGTTATTACTCAGTTCGCTCAATTCCCCACTCTATATTTGTACCTTAAAACCCGGCAGTAAATTCGATTAAAAATCCACATTACTTTCTCGCTCAATAAATATTGGGCGAGCGTTGCGACGTATTCTTGCGAATATTCCCTCTCTCATACTGTCCCCCCATCGACGGAAACATTGACTATTTATGCCTGCTAAGGACGCCGCATAATGAGTTCGGCTTAAGACATAAAGGGCTAACCTAGAAATAGCACTTTTTGTATATAGACTAGATTTAGCTTTTTCTCATCCTTGAGCTGGCATTGAAATATTAGTGATATCCCGCACATCTTTCCCGCTGATTTGTACTGCCTTTTTGCACCTTTTCAACATCCTTCTAACAAACTTAAATTGTCTTTTTTTTCATCTTCTTTGTGTGTTTTTTTATAAATTTAAACAGATAAAAAAAGGCAATTAACAGCACAGACAAATAAAAACAAGGCTAAATAAGCATAAATATCAGAATATAAAACTATATGTTTATCTTTTATGGATTTATATGTTGTTTTTATTTTTAGCCGTTATAGTGAATTTGAAACCAAGGTCTGCGTTTAAAAAATCACCACGCAGACATGATGGGTAACTGTAAACCGTTAAACGGCTTCCTGGAGGAAATAAAAATGGGTGATGCATTAGGTCTGATTGAAACTAAAGGGTTAGTGGCATGTATCGAAGCCGCTGATGCGATGTGCAAAGCCGCCAATGTTGAATTGATTGGTTATGAAAACGTTGGTTCAGGTCTCGTGACTGCGATGGTGAAAGGCGACGTAGGGGCAGTGAAAGCTGCGGTAGATTCAGGTGTGGAATCAGCGCAACGGGTGGGTGAAGTCGTCACATCACTTGTGATTGCTCGTCCTCACAATGACATCAACAAAATTGTTATCAAACACAAGGCATAGTCTTTGCCTTAGGAGAACGTATGGGTGATGCATTAGGACTTATTGAAACTCAAGGGCTAGTGGCATGTATTGAAGCCGCTGATGCGATGTGCAAAGCCGCCAATGTTGAATTGATTGGTTATGAAAATGTTGGCTCAGGTTTGGTCACTGCAATGGTAAAAGGCGATGTGGGTGCCGTTAAAGCCGCTGTAGATTCTGGCTTAGAAGCGGCTCAACGTGTAGGTACGGTGGTCACTTCATTAGTCATCGCTCGTCCACATAACGATATTCAAAAAATCGTTGCCCAGTACAAAGTGACTGAATAACGAAGGAAATAAATATGAAAGAAGCACTCGGTCTAGTGGAAACCAAAGGTCTAGTCGCTTGCATTGAAGCTGCTGACGCAATGTGTAAAGCCGCCAATGTGGAACTGATTGGTTATGAAAACGTCGGTTCAGGTTTAGTGACAGCCATGGTGAAAGGCGATGTCGGTGCAGTTAATGCAGCGGTTGAGTCTGGTGTTGAGGCGGCAAAACGTATCGGCACAGTAGTGACTTCTCGTGTTATTGCAAGACCACATAACGATATCGAGAAGATTGCAGAGCAACATAAAGCCTGATTATTCAGGTGCTGCCAAGCAAAAAACGTTATTCAGCTAAATTTTTAACTCCTGTATGGGGGAAAACATGGTTGCATTGGATAAAGATTTGCAATCCCGACAACTGGCTCGCGAGCTAGTTCGTAACGCGAAAAATGCACAACAACAATATGCGAAATTTTCGCAGGAAAAAATCGACAATATAGTCAAACACATTGCATTTGAAGCTGCTCGTCACGCAGAAGAGTTGGCAAAAATGGCCAGCGAAGAGACCGGCTTTGGTAAATGGCAAGACAAAGTACTGAAAAATACCTTTGCGTCATTGCGTGTGTATGAACATATGAAAGACCTAAAGACCATTGGCATTATCAATGACGATAAAGTGAAAAAAGTCATGGATGTGGGGGTACCTTTAGGGGTTATTACAGCGTTAGTGCCTTCCACTAACCCTACGTCAACCATTATCTATAAAACCCTAATTGCACTGAAAGCAGGTAATGCGATTATTTTTTCACCGCACCCTAATGCGAAACAGTGTAGTTTCCGCGCGCTAGAAATTGTCAAAAAAGCCGCACTAGAAGCGGGAGCACCTGAGGGAATTGTTGATGGTGTGACATTACTGACATTGGAAGCGACAAAAGAATTAATGCACAGCAAAGATGTGTCATTAATCTTAGCCACTGGCGGTGAAGGAATGGTGCGTGCGGCTTATGCATCAGGCACACCAACTATCAGTGGTGGTCCAGGTAATGGTCCTGCCTTTATCGAGCGTAGTGCGGATATCAAAAAAGCAGTGAGCGATATCATCACCAGTAAAACATTTGATAATGGCGTGATCTGCGCTTCAGAGCAATCCATCATCGTAGAACGTTGCATTTATAACGAAGTTCACCGTGAGCTATTAGCGCAAGGTGCTTATTTTATGAATGATGAAGAAGCAGCGAAAGTCGCTTCTATGTTATTGCGCGCTAATGGCACGATAAATCCTGCGGTGGTTGGTAAAGATGCTATCTATTTAAGCCAGCGCGCCGGTTTTACTGTACCTGCTAATACCCGCGTCTTGATTGCACTACAAGATACTGTTTCACCGAAGAATCCCTATTCACGGGAAAAACTGTGCCCAATCTTAGGTATGTATATTGAAGAAGATTGGCAATCAGCCTGTCATCGTGTGGTGCAATTGCTCACTAACGAAGGCTTAGGTCATACCTTAGTGATCCATACCCAAAATGAAGATGTTATTCGTCAGTTCTCTTTAGAAAAACCCGTTAATCGTATTTTAATTAATACTCCGGCGGCATTAGGTGGTATTGGCGCAACAACCAATATTACTCCTGCGTTAACCCTAGGTTGTGGTGCGGTAGGCGGTGGTTCTAGCTCAGATAACGTCGGCCCGATGAATTTACTGAATATTCGTAAAGTCGGTTATGGGGTACGTAGTGTTGAAGAGTTAAAACAACCTTGTCCATTAGCACAAGAATCTGCTCAACCTGCTGTTTCTAACGCAAATTACCACACCAGCATTCTTGATGATGATCGTTTTCGTTCACCTTCTTTAACCCCTGTTCATGCGGAATGTGCAACAGCACAACGTCAAACACAAGGTGATGATCGCTTTGGCGCGTCCCCTTATACAACGACAGTCAGTGCGTGTGCACAACAAGTGATTGAACAAGGTGAGATCACCGAAGAGAACGTGGAGCGCATTATCAAAGAAGTTCTCGGACGTCTGGGTAAATAACTCATTGATAGAAGGCGATATAAACCATGATCCTCGCAAAGGTAATCGGACACGTAGTCGCGACACAAAAAAGCCCTGAACTGAAAGGAAGCAATTTATTAATGATAGCGACCTTAGATGATGAGCTTAATCCACTGAAAAATAAAACCTATGTTGCAGTGGATAGTGTGGGTGCAGGTATCAACGATGTGGTGTTGGCTGAAGAATACTTCGCACTAAACAAAGATCGTTACAAGGCGATGTCCGTGGTTGCCATTGTTGAGAAGGTTTATCGGGACAGTAAGGAGTAATAACGACATGAGTGAGTTTCTGATAAAACCCAAAATTCAGTTTGGCACCAATGCACTGAATTTTCTCTCTGGGTTAACTGCCCGCCGCGCATTTGTGGTGACAGATAAAGCAATGGTGAAGTTTGGCTTTGCAGATAAAGTCACTGAAAAATTAATGCAACGAGGTATTGAGTTTCAAATCTATGATGATGTTGCATCAGATCCTGATATTTCTGCCATTGTCAGTGGTATGAAAATAATGGATGCCCATTATCCTGATTTGGTTATCGCACTCGGCGGTGGATCTGTTATCGATGCTGCTAAAGCCGTTATGTACTCCCTCTGGCATACCCGTAAAGAGCACAGTAGAAGTAAACCGCAATTTATTGCGATCCCCACGACCAGTGGTACTGGCTCTGAAGTGACCTCTTTTTCAGTGATCAAATCACGCAGTGAAAAACTGGTATTGGTCGATGAGTTTATGTTGCCTGATATCGCGATCCTCGATCCTGAACTTGTGAAATCTGTACCTCCTGCAATTACCGCTGATACGGGTATGGATGTCCTTTGCCATGCATTAGAAGCTTATGTGTCTAAAGCTGCATCTGATTTTTCTGATGCGATGGCAGAAAAAGCAGTCAAATTAGTGTTTAGCCATCTGCTTGATTGTCATCATCAAGGGGATAACTTACTTGCTCGCGAAAAAATGCACAATGCATCTTGCATCGCAGGTATGGCATTTACTAATGCGTCGCTAGGTATTACACACAGTCTTGCCCATGCATTAGGCGGTGTTTTTCATGTCCCTCATGGCCGTGCGAATGCGTTATTGATGACACATGTTATTGCCTTTAATGCCAATCTTCATGGTGATTGTAATAGCGAAGCAGCGAAGCGCTATGCCTACCTTGCCCAAAGTTTAGGATTACCTGCGCAGACGGTAAAAGAAGGCGTTATCAGCCTTATTGTCGCCATTAATGTATTGAAAGATGAAATGGGTATGCCGAAGAGTATTCGCGATACCGGTGTCAGTGAAGCGGACTTTTATGCCCGTTTAACGGAAATGGTCGGACAGGCTTTACGCGATAGCTGTACGCCGACAAATCCGCGTGACGTAAACACACACCAATTAGAAACATTGTATCGTCAGGCATTTGCCGGTGTATCACACAGTTAATGCTCAATTAATACCGATTAGGTCTAGTAAAGAACATCAGGAGAGCCTCACATGGCCAAATATTCTTTGACGCCACGCGTAAAAATGCTGGCAGAACGTTTAGTTTCACGTAACAGTTCTATTAGCACAGAGCGTGCGACGATTTTTGATTCATTAGATAACAATATTGCCGGTGTGCCCCAAGCGATTAAACCTGCACAACGCTTTTATCAGTTTATTCGTCATTTTCCAAGCTATATCGCTCAAGATGAGCTTATTATCGGTAGCCAATCCTCAACACCACGTGGTGCGATTTTCCACAGCGAAGAAGAAGTGCGTAGTGACTCTATTTATCGCTTTTTAAGTATCAATAATAGCGTTGCATCACCTGATTATATGCTGGTGGTGAATCAAGGTTTCTTAGCTATCAAAGCACAACTTGAAGATAGAATGAGAAGCATTGGTAGTGCGGTAAATCGTAGCAGTATGGATGAAGCCAATTTCTGCAAATCGGCGATTTATGCATGTGATGCGGCACTTTATTTTGCACAACTACTGTCAGCTAAAGCAGAAAATTTAGCCGCAATGGAAGGTAATCCATACCGTAAAGCTGAATTATTAGAAAGTGCGGCTATTTTACGTAAAGTACCCGCCAAGCCAGCAGAAACCTTTAAAGAAGCGGTACAAGTTTTCTATTTATTACAGCTTATTCTTCATCTGGAGAATGGTAGCTACGCTATCAACCCAATGGGCTTTGATAAAGCACTATACCCATTCTATCAACGTGATATTGACCAAGGCTGTTTAACGCCAGCACAAGCTTATGAGATTGTTGAAAGTCTTTGGCTAAAACTGGCTGAGCTATCCGAAGTGCGCGCAACGAAAGAAGTCGATGGCTATCCAATGTTTGACGCCATGACCCAAGGTATCGATATTAACGATCCTCGCGTCAGTATTAACGAACTTTCAGAAATGTTGTTATCAGCGCGCGCTAATCTATCAGCATTACACAGTTCACTACAAGTCCGTTTATATAACGGTCGTATGAATACACCACCGCAATATGCTTCACCTTCAGCCAATGTTGTTACACCGGCGACAGCAAATGGTGAGTTGACTGTAATGGAAGGCTTAACTCCCCGTCTACAGCGCCTGCGTAATCGTTATTTAGAGGCTCGTCCTAGTGTTTCAATTTATAGAGCATTAGCCTTTACTGAAATTGCTCGCAATAATCCTGGTTTACCCCCTATTTTATTGCGTGCTAAAGCTTTCCGCCGTGCTTGTGAAACCGCACCTATCTTAATTCAAGATGAAGAGCTTATTGTGGGACATCCTTGTGGGAAACCGCGTGCTGGCGCTTTCTCTCCTGATATTGCATGGCGTTGGGTACGTGATGAACTCGACACCATGAGCACGCGCCCACAAGATCCATTCCAAATTTCGGAAGAAGACAAAAAAGTCATTCGTGAAGAGATAGTGCCATTTTGGGAAGGTCGCTCTTTAGATGAAATCTGTGAAGCGCAATACCGTGAAGCGGGTGTATGGGAGTTCAGTGGTGAAACCTTTGTCAGCGATCTCTCTTATCATCAAATTAATGGTGGTGGTGATACTTGCCCCGGTTATGACGTGCTGTTATTCACCAAAGGGATGAACGGTATTAAAGCTGATGCACAAGCGAAATTGGCTGAATTAAGCATGGAAAATCCTGCTGATATTGACCGTATCTATTTCTATAAAGCGTCGATTGAAAGTTGTGAAGGTGTTATCGCTTATGCTCATCGTATTGCCGAGCACGCCCGTGAATTAGCCTCTAAAGAGAGTGATCCACAACGTCGTGAAGAGTTATTGACCATTGCTCAAGTCAATGAAAATGTTCCTGCTAATCCACCAAAAACATTACAAGAAGCACTGCAAAGTATCTGGACTGTAGAGTCATTGTTTGAAGTTGAAGAGAACCAAACGGGACTTTCTTTAGGTCGCTTAGATCAATACTGTTTCCCAATGTATGAAAACGACATTAAAACAGGTCGTTTAACGCGTGAACAAGCACTGGAAATGATGCAGGCCTTTATCATCAAATGTGCCGAATTAATGTGGATGTCTAGTGAACTTGGCGCAAAATATTTTGCCGGCTATCAACCCTTTATCAACTTAACGGTGGGGGGACAAAAACGCTCAGGTGGCGATGCTTGTAACGATTTAACTTACTTGATTATGGACGCAGTACGCTTTGTGAAAGTGTATCAACCTTCACTGGCTTGTCGTATCCATAACCAATCGCCACAGCAATATATGGAAAAAATCGTTGATGTGGTCAAAGCGGGAATGGGCTTCCCTGCCTGTCACTTCGATGATTCTCATATCAAGATGATGTTGCGCAAAGGCTTCGACTTTGAAGATGCACGCGATTACTGCTTAATGGGCTGTGTTGAACCACAAAAATCAGGTCGTATCTATCAATGGACATCAACGGGTTATACCCAGTGGCCAATTGCCATTGAATTTGTATTAAATCGTGGTCGTATGGTGCTGTTTGATAGCTACCAAGGCTTAGACACCGGCGATTTACGTGATTTACGTACTTATGAGGATTTCGATCGCGCGGTTAAAGAGCAAGTCGCACATATTATTCGTTTATCAGCAATTGGTACGGTTATCAGCCAGCGCGTTCACCGTGACATTGCTCCAAAACCACTCATGTCGCTATTGGTTGAGGGGTGTATGGAGCAAGGTAAAGACGTGACTGCGGGTGGTGCGATGGTTAACCATGGACCGGGTCTGATCTTCTCTGGTTTAGCCACTTATGTCGATTCTATGGCGGCAATTCGCAAACTGGTTTATGAAGACAAAAAATATACCTTAGAGCAAATACGTGACGGCTTATTAGCTAATTTTGAAGGGCACGAAGAGTTACTGCGTGACTGTTTAAATGCACCGAAATTTGGTAACGACGATGATGTTGTTGACCAATATGCGTTAGACATTACCGAATGGACTGAACGTGAATGCCGTAAATATAAAATGCTCTACTCCACATTTAGTCACGGTACGTTATCTATCTCTAATAACACGCCAATTGGTGAATTAACCGCAGCAACACCAAACGGCCGTTTAGCATGGAAACCATTATCAGATGGGATCAGCCCTACACAGGGTGCCGATAAACATGGCCCAACAGCCATCATTAAATCCATCAGCAAGATGAATGTTGAAACCATGAATATCGGTATGGTTCATAACTTTAAATTCCTCAAAGGCTTGCTAGATACCAATGAAGGACGCCAAGGATTAATTACCTTATTAAGAACTGCCTCTATTTTGGGTAATGGTCAGATGCAATTTAGCTATGTCGATAATGAAGTACTGAAAAAAGCCCAATTAGAGCCTGAAAAGTACCGCGATCTAATTGTCCGGGTTGCTGGCTACAGTGCGTACTTCGTTGAATTATGTAAAGAAGTTCAGGATGAAATTATTAGTCGTACAGTGATTGAGAAATTCTGATCATAGACCTAAGGAGGGCTAAGTGTCCTCCCTATTAATCGCGACAAGACAAGATGTAAATTTATCGAACAAGGATGTTTGATGCAGATTTGGAGGCGTAAAGATGGAGACGGCAGCAGAAATAAGAGGGCGGATATTTAATATCCAAAAATACTCTATTTATGATGGTGATGGTATTCGTACTCTGGTTTTCTTAAAAGGCTGTAATATCCGCTGCCCTTGGTGTTCAAACCCAGAAGGTCTTAGCAGTGAATTTCAGGTGATGTACTCTCGCGATAAATGCGTAGATTGCGGTAAATGTGTTGATGTGTGTCCGGCTGGTGTGCATTACATGACAACCAATGAGCAAGGGCAGCAAGTTCATCGCGTTGATCGCGCCGTTGATTGTATTGGATGCCGTAAATGTGAAGAAGTGTGTCTTTCTGATGCACTGGATATTATGGGTAAAGATGTCTCTGTATCTGAATTGATGGACATTATCATGCAAGATTACGACTTCTATATCTCTTCCGGCGGTGGTGTCACAATCGGTGGCGGCGAAATGAGTTTACAAACGGATTTTGCTGTAGCTCTGCTACGTGAATGTAAAAAGATGATGATCAATACCGCGGTGGAAACACAAGCAACCACTAATGTAGCTAATTATGAAAAATTAGCGCAAGTCGTTGATCAGTTTCTAATTGATATCAAACACATTGATACTACTCAGCATAAAGCATTATTTGGCATTGGTAATGAGAATGTCCGCCGTAATTTAGAGCGTTTGATGGATCTCGGTGCAAATGTGGTTATCCGTATGCCTTTAGTGCGAGGTTATAACGACTCTTATGATGCGATTACTGGTGCAATTAACTACGCCATGGCGTTGTCAAAACGCGGTAATCTTCAGCGCATCGATATCCTACCTTATCACCAATTTGGCCGTAATAAATACCAAAAATTGGAGATGATCTACCCCATTAAAAACGATCCGGGATATACGCCAGAAGAGCTCGATCGCTTAGAAGCCTTCTTTAAACAATTTGATTTTGAGATCCGTCTTGTCCGCCACTAATCAGTAGGAGAGAAAGATGAACAGTTTAGGTGTGATTGAAACACGCGGATTAACCGCTGCGATCCAAGCTGCTGATGCGGCTTGTAAAGCTGCCAGTGTTGAAATTATCGGTTATAGAAAAATTGGATCAGGGTTAGTTTCTGTCTGTTTTCAAGGTGAGATCAGTGCGGTAAAAACAGCGGTTGAGCATGGTGTAGATGTGGTGAGCCAAAAAGAGTTGCTTATCGGATCACTCGTCATAGCAAGACCTGAGCCAAGTGTTATCACCAAATTGCTGACAATAAAAGGTAAGAAAAAAAGCGCTGTTATTAGTGAAGAAACACAACAGAATACACTCAAAACGCTGGCTGAAAACAGGGTTGAAACTGTCATGAAGCATGAAAGTGGAGATAGTGACGCGACAAAAGAAGTTGCAGAACGACTGGCTCAAAATAGTGCCCCTGAAACTAAAGCAATGACAGCAGATAAAGCACCAAGCAGTAAAAAAGAGAGTAAACCTGAAAGCCGTAAAGGTAAAAAATAATGATTAATCAACAACTAATGGGAAAAATTCTCACTCGTTTAAATATCCCCAATGTGGGAATGGGCATAAATCAAGGGATCGCTATTCCTGTTGGTATTTCTAATCGACATGTACATCTTTCACAACAAGATGTAGATGCGTTATTTGGTCACGGCTATCAGATCACCCCGTTTAAAGATCTAAAACAACCAGGACAATTTGCCGCCAAAGAGTGTGTGATGGTAGTCGGGCCTAAAGGCTCTATCAGTAAAGTTCGTGTTTTAGGGCCGGTTCGTCCACAAAGCCAATTAGAGATTTCAAAAGCAGATTGTTTTGCATTAGGTATAAAGGCACCCGTGCGTAGTTCCGGTGATTTGGCAGGCTCCGGTAATGCGGTTTTAATGGGGCCTGCGGGATATGTGGAATTAAAACAGCAAGTCATTTGTGCTCAGCGTCATATTCATATGAATAATATTGATGCTAGAGCGTTAAATGTGACCAATGGTCAGAAAGTGCATGTAAAAACAGAGGGTGAACGTAGCCTGATTTTTGATGAAGTGATTGTGCGCGTCAGTGATAAATTTGCATTGGAATTTCATATTGATACCGATGAGGCAAATGCGGCAGGAGTTAGAAATAACGACAGCGTGTTTATTGTCAGCTAAGACAATGAGGTGAGGTAATGGACAATCAATTAATTGAACGGATTGTTGCAGAAATAGAAAAGCGTATAAAAAAGCCGGTGTTGTTAGTTTTAACACCTGCGCCGGGATATCGTGATGAAATCTATCAACGCATTAGCCATTTTTCCACTGTACGGGCCTCTATTTTTGTTACCACACAGGCACAGCAATGCCATGATTTATCGCAGTGGTACCATGTAGGGGATATCACTAAAGCCGATGAGTTTGATCCCCATAGGTTATCCGCTTATCAGGCATTATTTATTCCCTATTTTGACAAAAAGCTGGTGGGGGAAATTATTAATGGGTTAATGATTAGTGAAGAAGGAACACTTATTCATTCCGCATTGGCTAAAAATATTCCTATTATTGCATTACCTTACTTTTGTCAGCCAAACAGTGAAATTAATGAAATTTTAGGTTTAAACCAAAATGAACACTATAACTTAGTGCTAAAACAGAATATTGAACGATTAATATCAATGGGTATTACTTTTTGCTCAATAAATGAAGTTGAAGATAATTTAAAAAAGAATGCTTTTGATCACAAGTTAAAATTTATTAATAAAACGGAAACAAAACAACTGAATAATAATCGCTATATTACTTTGAAACAAGTAATGAGTAACCCTGAAAAATACCAATTATCACAAGATAAATTAACCGATTCTGCTATTGAATATTTAAAAAGTTTGAAAGATTAAAATATACCATATCTAAAAATTTAGGAGTCTTATTATGTCCCCAAAAGCAAAATCATGGCTTTGGATGCTGGCGGTTATTATTTCAGAAACCTCAGCAACCTCGACCTTAAAAATGTTTGATAATAGTGAAGGAATAACAAAGACATTATTATTAGGATTAATTATTGTTCTTTATATTGTTTGTTATTATTCATTATCTCGTGCAGTTAAAAATATCCCAGTAGGCTTAGCTTATGCCACCTGGTCCGGAACCGGTATCTTAGTTGTATCTACTTTAGGTATGGCATTTTACGGTCAACATCCTGATACGGCTGCTATTATTGGTATGGCAGTTATTGCCAGCGGGATCGTCATTATGAATCTGTTTTCGAAAATGGGTTCCGAAGAAGAGTCAGAAGAAACGACGGAGTTATCAAATATAAAACAGACTGTATCGTCAGTGAATAAATAAATCTATTTCTTAATAATCTATATTTAATAAAACTATTTTTTAATAAATAAGTACTTTATTAAAATAAATAAGGATAACCATTATGTTTACCGGATTCTTATGGCTGGCGCTGTCTATTGGTTCTGAAATCACGGGCACCTCAATGATTAAAAAGACCAATGGCTTTAGTAAATTAGCCCCCTCTGTTTTAGTGATTGCCGCTTACTGTATTTGCTATTTCGCTTTAACACGTGCAATGGGCTATATCCCTGTTGGTGTGGCATATTCCTTGTGGTGTGGATTTGGTATTGTTGGGGTAACATTAGTTGCCATGATTTTATATAAACAAAAACCCGATCTACCCGCTATATTCTCAATGGCATTGATTATCTCTGGTGGGATAATTATGAATACCTTTTCAACGATGTAAGATAAGTTTATAAACAAGAGACTAAATTGTCTTTTAATTTTAAATGCCGATATGTTATTCAACAATATCGGCATTTTTATATTCATTTCTTAAAATGAACATAAGTGAGAAAAGATGTTTTTTTTATATTTTAAAGTTTTTATCAATATAAAGTTGGGGGATTATTATGTAAAACTAAGTTATAAAAGGGTGATATATGTCAAAAATAGTTTCTTATATAAGTACAAAATTTAATAGCGTAAAAAATGCTTTAGGAATAAAAGATACCACGGGAAATCCTAATTTTAGTAGTGTTAAGAATACTAGTGCTATATGGTATATAAAAGATTTATCTGAAAAAAAACTATCTGTTCCACAGGTTTCATCAAAATTAAAAACAGTAAATAATATCCAAAGATTAGTATCTACAGAAGTTCT
Organism: Proteus sp. G2609; assembly: GCF_963896135.1. Lineage (NCBI taxonomy): Bacteria > Pseudomonadati > Pseudomonadota > Gammaproteobacteria > Enterobacterales > Morganellaceae > Proteus > Proteus sp. G2609. The sequence continues at coordinate 73,959 of NZ_CAWQNB010000024.1, forward strand.
TAACAAATTATATTATGATGCAAACTCACCTCAATATGATGAAAATAATTATCGACTTGTACCTAATTCTAGATATGGTAGTAGAATACCATATTGTGAAAATACTTTAATAGAATCTAATGGTGTATTATTACCTACTAATAATGTGAGTGTTAAGAACTCTCCTTATGTGACTTTTGCAAGCCAATATCCTCTTAATGATAAAGAGAGTTTAAAACATTATTTTAATATGTTATTTGATAATGATATAAAGACAGTTTATGTTTTAGCCTCGAATAAGGATATTGAATGCGATCGCTCAAAACCTGATCGTGAATATAATAAAAGCAATTCTAAGCAGAAGGGGTTTAAATATTTTAGAGAGGATTTTTATTCAGATAATATAGAATCTCACCACTTTAAGAAGTGGGATTTCAGTCGTTTTAAAATAAAAGGTAAAAATGGGGAATTTATAGAAAATAAAAATGGAGATAATGAAATTTTAGGAAATGAAAGAAGTTTAGATTGCAAAGTATATATTAATAAATTAACTAAAAAAGGTTGTGATGAAAAGAAAAATATAAAATTTGTGCATATTTATAATTGGAGAGATCATACAGCAATAGATGCGACAAAATTAAAAAATACAATTGATTTGATTGGCAAACAATTAACAATAAACCCAACAAAAGAAAATATAGCTGTCCATTGTCTTGCGGGATTAGGAAGAACAGGGGAGTTTATTGCTTTAATGGAGATGATGAAAATGATAGAGGCAGGAAATACAAAAACAAAAAGCTTAGAAAGTATTCTCGTTCATTTAAGGGAAAATCGCAGTTGGCAGGTACTTAAAATGAACACACAAGTTGATGAGCTGATTAAGTTTGCAATAAATCATAACATTCCTTTAGTCAATGATAATATTGAAATAAAATAATATTTATTCAAAAAATAACTATACCCATCCCCATTGTATTTACAATGGGGATGGGTTTTACGACATTACCGCTTGTTATTTTTATTGCTCACTGATTTGCTGTAATTGTTTTTGACGCTCAGTCTGAGCGCTGACTTGATGGTTTCGTGCCAAGAAGCTGTACATTGTGGGTAATACAAACAGCGTAAATAGCGTGCCAACTAACATACCTGATACAATAATCAACCCTAATCCATAGCGACTATTCGCTCCAGCACCACTGGCAAATAGCAGAGGAATAAGCCCGATAACCATTGCTGCCGTAGTCATTAAGACAGGGCGTAAGCGGATTTTTGCTGCTTCAATAATCGCCTCACGTCGATTTAGATTTTTATGAACTTGCAATTCATTAGCGAACTCCACCATTAAAATACCGTGCTTACTGATAAGTCCTATCAAGGTGACTAAACCAATTTGAGTGTAGATATTTAATGTCACCATACCTAAAGCTAATGGCACTAATGCACCACAAATTGAGAGTGGTACCGTAATTAAAATAATCAATGGATCAACCAAGCTTTCATATTGTGCGGCTAATACCAAATAAATAATGATAAGGGCGGCAATAAACGCAAAGACTAAGGTATTTCCTTCTTGGGTAAATTGGCGAGCATCAGATTGCCAATCATGGCTAAAGCCAGCGGGTAAGGAATTTGCCACATTTTCAAGAAACGCAACAGCTTGCCCCATGGTGACACCCGGTGCCGGAATAGCTTGAAATATAGCGGCATTTTGTTGATTAAATTGCGTTAATTTATTGGGTTCAACTTGAGTGGTAATATTGACCACGGTTGATAATGGAATTAACAGGTTATCTTGAGTACGAATATAGTGCCCTGCAAGTGCTGCCGGAGTTAAACGTTGTTGACGTATACTTTGAGGGATCACATCATAAGAGCGACCATCCATACCAAAGCGATTGATATAGTGTTCACCCACTAATAAGGATAGTGATTCGCCAATATCTTGCATGCGAATACCAAGGGTATTGGCTTTGGCACGATCAATAGTGACCTGTACAACAGGGTTGTTGTAATCAAGATCACTATCCACTACGACAAATAGACCACTTTCTCGTGCTTGCTGTTTGATCTCTTCCATCGTGTCAAATAAAACGGGATAACCTAATGGGCTACGTAACACCATTTGGACAGGTAATCCGCCGACAGAGCCAGGTAATGATGCTAATTGAAAAGCAAAAATACTGCTTCCTTCAACATCCGCAACACGATTTTGTAGGTCTGCCTGAATTTGATTGGCATTACGATCACGACCTTTCCAACCATCAAAATTAATCCCACCAAAGCTTGCTGAAGGGCCATCAGTACCATTGATGATCCATGTGCTGTCTGTTTCCGGTAGGCTCATATAAATATCATCAAGTTTCTGATTAAAATGTTCCGCATAGGCAAGATTTGCATGTTGTGGTGCTTTTACCGCGGTTAAAACGCTCGCTTGATCTTCTAAAGGTGCTAACTCTTGTTTTGTCTGGCTATATAAAAACGGCAAGCTAACAAACACGGCTAAGGCGAAAACGACGGTTAACCAGCGATGAGTTAAAGAAAAATTAAGCAAATAGCTATAGTAATACGCCAATTTATCAAAGGTATATTCGGCTATTTTAGCCATCCTACCTTCATTTTCTTTCGGTTTGAGCATTAATGAGCTCATGACCGGAGATAAGGTTAATGCCACAATACCCGATACAATGACACTACCAGCAAGCGTTATGGCAAATTCTTTAAACAGTGCACCTGTTAATCCTGACATGAGACCGATTGGCGCGTAAACGGCGGCTAAAGTGATGGTCATGGCAATAACCGGCCCCGCGACCTCTCGTGCCCCCACTAATGCGGCCTGCACTGGTGATAATCCCTCTTCAATATGACGATGTACGTTTTCAACCACCACTATCGCATCATCGACAACTAATCCAATGGCTAAAACCATAGCTAGCAAAGTAAGCAAATTAATACTAAAACCAAATGCCAACATTAATCCGGCTGCCCCCAACATAGATAAAGGGATAGCAAGCACAGGAATAATTACAGAACGTAATGAGCCTAAGCAGAGATAAATAACAGCAATAACAATTAAAATGGCTTCAATTAATGTTTGCACCACCTGATCAATAGAAGCTTTAATAAAACGTGAAGTTTCAAAGGCCAGCTCCACATTTACACCTGGTGGGAGTGTTTTTTCTATATCAGTAAGGTTTTCGCGAATACCATCAACAATGATTAACGGGTTACCTGTTGGTGTTGGAAATAGGCCTAAGAAGACGGCTTTTTTGCCATTCATGATGCCACTGGTTTCAGTAGCAGCCGCACCTAGCTCGACGGTGCCAATATCACGTAGACGTATAAGATTATGGCCATCATTGTGGATCACCATATCTTTAAATTCTTCCACATTGGTTAAATCGGTATTGACATAAACATTCGCAATAACAAACTCACCTTCGACCTTCCCGGGAGCTGCTTGGTAATTATTACGGCGAATGGCATCAGCGACATCACTAGCAGTTAAGTTTCGCCCCGCTAATTTATCAGTATCTAGCCATACGCGCATGGCCAGTTGTTGTCCGCCAAAGACTTGTACTTTGGCGACCCCATTAATGGAGGAAAACATCGGTTCAACCACACGAGATAGATAGTCAGTTAATTCTGGAATAGAAATTTGCTCACTGGAAAAGCCAACATAAGCGACTGCGGTTGATTCACCAGAAGAAAGTTCAATCACAGGATCATAAGCTTGTTCTGGCAATTTATAACGTACTTGATTGACCTTGGCCATCACTTGCGTTAATGCTTGTGTCGGATCGCGATTTAACTCCATTCTTACCGTGACAAAACTTTTTCCTTGTACTGAAGATGAAGAAATATAATCAACGCCTTCCACCGAGGAAACGGCTTGTGTAATAGGCTGAGTCACAAAACCTTGCATCAGTTCAGACGATGCGCCAGGGTAGTCTGTTGCAATGGTAATCGTTGAGTTTTGTAACATGGGGTATTGGCGAATAGGTAGTTTACTGAACGCAAATGCGCCCAGTAAAAAAATCAAGGTGCTAACTACTAACGCTAAAACAGGTCGTCGCACAAAAATATCAGTGAATTTCATGAAACACTCCTGTTATGGTTGACGAGTAGTAGATTGGGCCAGTGTTAACGTATCTTGCTCTATGGGGGCTATTGAGGTGCCATCACTAAGTTTGATTTGCCCTGAGGTAACAACTTGATCTCCCTGATTTAAGCCTTCTTTGATCTCGATAAGGCCGTTGTAGCGCAATCCAACTTTCACAGAGACACGCTTAGCGATAAGGTTTTTTTGATTGTCAGATTGCGCTACAAACACGGTATCCCCATAGGCAGTATAAGTAACCGCTGTCTCTGGTACGGTTAATGCCTGATGACGAGTAGGGGAGGTAACTTGAACACGAGCAAACATGCCCGCTTTTAATTTGTTATCAGTATTCGGTAAAATGGCTTGTACTTGCACAGTGCGAGAAGGGCCAATAAGAGGGTCTATGGCATTAAGTGAGCCGGTAAATGTTTGATTAGGATAAGCATCAACTGCAATATTAATAGGTTGATGAGTTGAAAGCTGTGGCGCCACTTGCTCATCGAGTGAAAAGTTAAGTTTTAAGTGGCTTGCATCCACTAATGAGGCAACACGTTCCCCAGCATTTAGATACTGTCCTTCATGCACGAGTTTTATGCCGACAATACCATCAAAGGGAGCTTTAATGGTTTTTTGTGCAATGCGCGCTTTCACTTCACGGATAGAGGCTACAATCATATCGCGCTCTGATAACGTACTATCTAATTGTGCTGCAGCAGCCACATTTTTACTATAAAGTTGGCGAGTTCTTGAATAAAGTTTTTCTGCATTAGTTAGTTGTGCTTGTAAGCGTAATAATTCTGCTTGCTCTGGCTCATCATTTAATTTTACTAAGATTTGTCCCGCGGTGACGGTCTGTCCTGATGCAAAGTGGATAGTGGCGATGCGCCCATTTGTTTCTGCCGCTAAATAGACTTGTCTAGCAGCTTCCAATTCTCCAACACCATGCATAGTATTGGGTAATTCAGCGGATTGCGCGGTTGCTAATGCCACTTTTGTTGGTGGATAAGCAAATGGCTGTGTTTCATCTTCATCAGATCCCATTGTTGCATAAACCATTGCCCCTGCGCTTAATAAAAATAGTGAGGCACATAAAGTTAACGTCAATTTCTTATTCATTTTACCGCCGATCCCATAGTGAAGTTTTTATCTATTTTTAGGGTGTTATGAGTTGAATTTTTTCCATAATGCTCTGAAGTGGCTAGCCATTGCGGTTGCCATTAGTCCTCCAATCACAGATGTATGCTCTATCGCAAAATACATGGATAACATCGCTTTATCGCCGGTCATATTCCAAAACGTATGTACAATCACAATGGTTAAAAATAAGAAAGTGGCTAATGCGCCAGTACCTAACCATAGATAACGATCAAAAAGAACTAAAATCGATCCGGCGAATAAAACAATGGCGCTGGCGAGATTAAAAAACCAATCAGGGTTTAACCCTGCTGCACGCATCTCTGCCAAACTATTCTCATAATCAAATACCTTGGCAAAACCCGATGATAAAAATAACAATAGAATTAGCACTCTTGCGACAATCCATAATGTTTGGCTTTCAAGAATACGTGCAATTGAGTTAGGCATGTATCAGTCCTCAATAAACTTAAAAAATAAAATCAGGCAATTGGCTGACTTGACTTTGTATTGGGACAGGACTATAAAACCTCAAGTTAACTTGAGGTCAAGTGAAAAATAAAAAAGGTAGCAAATGAGTAAAGAGAAAATAGATTTTAATCGAGCGCTCACGGTTGGCGAAGTGGCAAAACGTAGTGGTGTTTCGATTTCTACACTGCATTTTTATGAAGAAAAAGGATTGATAAAAAGTTCTCGAAGCTCTGGAAATCAGCGCCGTTACCCGTCAGTGGTACTTCGTTATGTAGCAATTATTAAAGCAGCGCAGAGCACAGGTATTCCATTAAAAGAAATTCAGGAAATATTAGGAAAATATCCACCAAATAGTAAATTAACTGCAGAACAATGGCATGAAATATCAACGGATTGGAAAATACGACTCGATGAGCGTATTCGACGTCTTAAGCGTTTACGTAATGGACTTGATCACTGTATTGGCTGCGGATGCCTATCATTAAATGATTGTCCATTGCGTAACCCTGATGATATTTTAGGGGAAAAAGGATCTGGTGCTCAAATGTTATGATCACAATGAAAATGTCACCCTATCAGGCTTAAAAAAACCTTCGAATTCATCATTGTTATCAATCATACCTAATAATTCTTGGGTGACTTGATGATAAAAACCTTGATAAGAGAGCCGTGAAATTAGTGCTTGATTAATCAAGTTTTTATTTTCATGATGCTCTAATTCACTTTGTTGGTGTGCATAAACTAATAAAGCTATTTGTCGCTTCTCTTTTAACGTTTGATTGCCTCCATCTTTGACATCAAATTGGTCTAATAAAGTAAGAATATCATTAGCATGGCTAAGATCCGCTTTGCTTAAATCTTGATAAAAAGTCAGTTTCAAATTTTCGATAATAGGATCTGATCCTTTTCTCGAAATATTGTTAGCACTAGATAAAGTCGAAGGAGAGTTATATACCTGCTGTGCGCGGAAAGGATCAATTTTCATTGTTATCCTCGTTTAAAATTGGCTTTCTTGAAGAAAGATCGTCTGAGGGGGTAAATGTATTGATAAAGTTTAATAGCACTTGTTTGATGTTTTGCTCAAAAATAGGTTGATAAGTTTCAGAAAAAGGCCGATGAAATTGTGTTCTTAGATCGTTGAGAAATATGGCAGGATCAAAAAAAGTAATTTGATCACCGGTATGAATAGCAATGGTCTTGTTGCTATGGCAGTTTAACTTAATATTGCTATTGTCGAGTTCACTCTCAAAATAGCGCTGTAGTGTTGTGGGAATATCGAGTGTCACTTTTTGCTCAAGAGGAACAGATGACATCAGATATTGAGTGAGTTTAACTTGTATTTCAGGTGAATCTAAGAATTCCCCGATCGTTGCGACGAGTTGTTCTCGTTGCTGAAATTCATATTGTACAAATTTTTCTTGATATTCAATTGAGAATTTTATGATATCAGCTAATAAAACCTGTAATCCTTTAGCATAAGCTTCGTTAGCTACCTTATTACGAAGTTTATCTAGTTTATGATTAAAGTGATGCAACATTTTTTTTGCTGCTTGCTTAGTCGCTAATGTTGTTTTATGAATATTGTCGAGCTGTCGTATATAGTGAGCTCGTATTAATACACCTTCACAGGTATATTTTAAAAGGTTATCAGGTAACAAACGTAGCATAATCTAATACCAGTAAAAAAAGTGTAGGAGATAAAACAAGTGATTTAGGAAATTCAATATTAATTGATAAAGATTTTGGTGAAAAAAGTAATTTAAAACGTTGAGCTAGTGCGTTCGATATTAGTTTAATAAAATTAAATAGTAATTGATAGCCAATATCTATGGGGGCAATATCTTTTAGTGACAGTAATATTTTGCTATCGACAGTCCTATTTAACATAGGATAGAGAGCTAAAAATGCTTTTAATGAAGGTTCTAAATGATAATAATTTTGTGCTAATAGCGTATGACGAGAATAAAAATAACCTAAAAATAAAGCACAACGAGGAAAAGTGTGCCAATGAGTAAATATTTTTTCTACGGTAGTATCAATCTCACAATCAATATGCAGTATAAGTTGATATTGCTGAATTAAATGACGATTAGCTATTTTTTGCCATAGGGTATTTTCTTCTGGCGATGCTAATACATCGTAGTCTGAATGGATATAACTTAACGGTTCATACATTACATTAGAGATCAATTTAAATTGTTCAGCAGTCAGATTACTCATTCTCGCTTACCATTTTATTGACTTGTTTACGACGATAAATAATCAATATGACCATAATTATTATAATTAAACTAATTATTGATAACCCTATGAGTAACCAAGAGTTACTCAATGATGTCGTATTATCTTGGTGAAGTTGATTATTTAATATCGTAAATTTATTGATATTCCGTGGATATAATAAAACAGTAATATTACTCTCATCCATATCATTAAAAGCATTATGGACAAAAGCACGAACATCGTCACTTAGCTGATCACTATCTATCATGCCATCTTCATAGAAAACTAAAGCAGAAGCATGAGGTGTTGGCGTTATACGATCATTTGATGATAGTGGATAACTGACATGTACTCTCGCATCGATAAGATGATCAATGGTTAATAATGATTGTTCTAACCGTTGCTCAATGGCTGAAATTAAACGTGCTTTTTCAGCTTGAGGCGATGAAACTAATGCATCTGATGGAAATAATTGTGTAATTTCAATACGAGAAATTGTTGGTAATTGATATTCTTCTAATATTTGAATAGCAATCCCTATATTTTCCTTTTTAACTGAGATCTCAAATAATCCTTTTCCTAACGCAGTACGAGTACTTGTTATTTGGTGTTTCTGTAACACCGCTTGAATTTCAGTTGCTTGCCTTTGACTTAAATTAGTGAGCAGTGATTGATCCTTACAACCGTTTAATAAAGGAAGTAAGCAACATAAAAATAGTAATAACAAATACCGTCTATTCATTACTATTGAGCCTTAAGTAGTGTTTCCACAATATTGAGAGATTTTCTTGCTAACGTACTCGCTAAGCTCATCGTAATTGAATAATCGCTAAGTTCTATTTGTAAATTCGTATAACTTTGGGTATCACCTAATTGGCTTAATGTTGTTAACTTTTCTTGTATCTTTTTTTCATATTGCATACTACTAATAATGCCATTTACCATGATAGTCGATAAACTATCATCACTTGTATCTTGTAGCTCTTTGGTTAAGTTAACCGGAATAATAGTTGCAATAGCCATACATAATCTCCGTAAAACTCATGTTAACGCATATTACCAATAATGCTCATTGCTAAATCTTTAACAACTTTGATTGATGTAGATTGAGCATTACGTGTAATATTATATTCGGCAAGTTTGGCTTGATATTCGGCTAATGCCGCGGCATTAGATGTATCAGCTTTTAATGCTTCTAAAGCTTTTGATAAATTATTACTTTGGGTTCTTACAGGTTTATGAAAATATTGGTCAACTTTGTTAATTGAACTTACATCTGTTTGAACAAGACTCGCAGCCATAAATTACTCCTTTGTGCTTAAATTTGTTATGTTACTCATCATAGCTTGATTATCCTTGAGGAAAATAACGATGCTGATTATCAAGAAAAATATATCCATTATCTTCTTGTAGCATTGCTTTATTTTTCAAGTTGATATTAACTTTATTTTCACGATAAAAAATAAATTTTCTTCCAAAAAAAGCTGCCTGTTTTTTTATATAAGCATTAAATTTTTCTTTGTCATTTACGCTTAGCTTATCATCAAAGATAAAAATTAAGCCGTTATTTTTTTCTTCAATAGTATATCCTATTGTTTTAGTGAAATTTAGCTTGTTTATCTCTTCAACAATTTTAGCAATTGATAATTCTTTTATGATTGGCTGACAATTTTTGGGAAAATTGTCATTGATGGCTTGAATGATTTTTAACTTTTCATTTTTATTATAATAAAAAAAACTCACTATAGGTTTAGTGTTGTCTTTTAAAGTAACGTGAATTTTATTATTAGTTGCTAATTTGATAATTTTTTCTTTGTTCAAAAATGAAATTTTTGTTTTTGAATCACTATCTTTTATTAAATTTTTAGAAGAGTAAGGTTCAGTGTAAATACATAAATAACCATTTTCTCCTTTAAATTCATTTGAATATGAACTTTTAAAAGCCAATTCCTTTGGTTTATTTTCTAATAGTTTTGATACATCCATAAAAGTAAATGATACTATAAAAAATGCAATAACAAATATAAATGATACAATGATTTTTCTATTAATTGTCCATTTTTTTGAATTTAAATCAAAAGATGTTATAGACAAATCATCTTTATGACTAATTAAAAAAATAGGAAAATTATTGATATATATAGGCTTATCGAGTTCTAATGGTAGTTCTTTGCTAATTTCTTTAGAAATTAAACCATCTTCTATTTTATATTTATTATTTTTTGTATTATGCTCATCAAGCATAATCGTAATTATCTTTTCATGTTCTTTCTTGTTGCAAGGAATGTAAAGTGTTAATTTTTCATTTTCTATTTTATTTTCAATATGTTCTTTACTATGTAGAATTAATGAGTATTGATTAGGTAGTAAAGGCGTTATTATCCCTTTTAAAGGACCACTGAGAACATAAATATAATACAGCATAGAGTTAACCCAATAATAAATGTTAATTAATTCATGTTATAAATATATTTTAGTTATATAAATAATAAAATTCTTTAAAAAAACATAGGTGTTTTATTTGAAAATAAATGTTGATATATTACTGTTGTTTTTTTAATAATAATCAATGAGAATTGTTATTTATTTTTAAAGTTAATTCTAGGCTATATTATTATAGTTTTCTATAAATGATGGCTATAATAACATTTTGAAAAATAGTTTGTTTTTTTGAACCTTTAATAGATTATAAGTATAGGTTGAGGTATTTACCATGTTAATAAATGATATAAAAATAAGTGGCGATAAAAATATTTTATCAGGGAATTTATTATTCATGTGTATTCCTTTAAATGATGAATATCCAATAAGAATATACGATGATAAAACGACTAAAATCATAAAGGGAAAGGCTTTTATTTATAATTCAAAAAATGAAAATGTTATTTTTCAATCAGAAAATCAGTCATGGCGTATTGAAAAGAGATCATTTTTTATTTGTGCCAGATTATTGGCATTTATTGATTATGCTAGAGATTTTTCAAAAATGACAGCAGTTGGCACTAATTTTGATATTAATCAACAAATTTTTTATATAAAAGAGGGGAGTGGAACATTAGAACATCTGATTATTAATGAGGCACTGAAAGATGAAAGCCAATTAGAACCACTTTTTGTGACAATAAGACACAGTGAAAGTTACTGGCTTATATTACATCTGATTAGTTATTTGGATGAGAAAAAAAGCAATATTGCACAAATAGGTGAACGATATGGTGTATCAGGGACACATTTTAGACGGCTGTGTAAACGTTATTTAGGTAATTGTGGTAAAAGTCAATTACGTTCATGGCGTGCGGCATCTTCTATTTTGACAACGCTATCAACAGATGAATCATTGACTCAGATTGCAGTCGATAATGGTTTTAGTTCAGCATCTCATTTTTCTAATGAAATTAAGACATTATTTGGTATTACACCAACTGAATTTCGGCGAATTGGCCAATATCTTTATGAACATAAAAAATAAAATTTACTGTATCATTGGAATTATAATTTTTTATAGCTTCTTTTTGCCAACACAAGCGGCAGAAGGAAAGGTTATTTATACACATCAGGTTAAAAAACCTGATGTTTTTGTTGCGGTAAATACACATATTGAACAGTTTTTCCTAGTGCTATCAGATAAATTAAATAAACCTTTTATTTTAAGCAGCGCCGTAAAAAAAGAGCGGATCAGTGGAAAATTTGATATTTCTTCACCTGAAGACGCCTTTGAATTAATGGTAAAACGTTTGTCATTACTTTATTTTAATGACGGAGAATCTATTTATATTTATCGCGATAATGAGATACAGCAACAGCTATTTCAAGTGAAAAATATCAGCTTGAGTAAACTGAAAGAGTATCTACAAGATGTTGGATTATATGATCTCCGCTACCCATTACGTGCAGGTCACGATCAGCGTACTTTTTATCTCTCAGGTCCTCCTATTTATATTAGCCTAGTTAAGGCTGCTGCTGAGCTTTTGGATAATGATGTACAAGAACAAATTAATGAAAATATCAATAATCAAGTTCCAACCGGAAGCTCTCGTTATGGCGATGAGTTTGTGCAGATATTTCCATTAAAAAACACTTTTGTACAAGATAGAACCTATATATTACGTGATGAAAAAGTGGTTTTACCAGGTATAACAACGGTTTTACAACAGCTATTTATGCCATCGGGAGAGAAAGAAAAAACAGTCAGAAGAGCGCGTGAGATTATCGAAGATAATGATAAATATCAGGATGATAAAATTACCAACGATATACAAGATACTTATTCACCGATTATCACTCAAATGGGCAAATATAATGTTGAGCTCGTTCCTTTACCAGGATCAAATAGCCTGTTGGTTAAAACGAGTCGAGAAGGTTTAGCTTTAGTTAGTTCACTTATTTCACAATTAGATAAACCGAAAAGACAAGTTGAGTTGTCATTATGGATAATTGATATTTCTAAAAGTAAAGCCGATAGTTTGGGGGTGAATTGGCAGGGGAGTTATGGTTCGGGTAAAAATACATTTTTCTTTAATACCGCTAGCTTAAGTGCTGTATCTGGTTTTAGTTTTTTAAGTAAAATCAAAGCACTCAGTGAGGAAGGGGAAGCTAAAATGGTTTCTCGTCCTATTTTGTTAACTCAAGAAAATACCCCCGCCATATTTGATAATAACACCACCTTTTATACACAAATTAAAGGTGAGCGAGTTGCTTCATTAGAATCTACAACATTCGGCACTATGATCAGTGTGTTGCCTCGTATTAGTAATAGTAACCAAGAGATTGAGATGATTATCAATCTTGAAGATGGCGCCGAGAAAAAAAGTGATGATGAAGATAGAGAAGAAGGGATTGAAAAATTACCTGTTATTAATCGCACAAATATCAGCACCGTGGCGCGAGTTTCTGAAGGCGGTAGTTTATTAATTGGTGGATATACACGAGAAGATAACATAAAAGCAGAAAACAAAATTCCTTTTTTAAGTGCTATACCTTTACTTGGCCGAGCATTCAGCTATCAGTCAGATAATAATAAAAAAATGGTGCGTATTTTTATGTTACAACCGCGTTTATTAGATAAAACTGATACGCACGGATTGGACTCTTTAACTGAACACCCATTTTTACCGATGGATAAAAAAACATCTCAAGCGCTAAAACAAATTCAGGCATTTATGAGGTGATATTATGATCGGACCAATTAATACTGCAACTTCGACAAATGGTGCCAGCAACAGTATTAGTAAAGAAAGTCAGCAAGAAATAGAATATAAGCAACCACAAATAAACGAAAGTGAAAATTATCAAAATCAATTAATAGAAATATCTGATGATATGTCTATGGTGGCAACTCTTTTTTCTCAGCGATTAGGAAAATTATTAGACAAAAAAGCCAATAAAGGGCAAGAAGCTTTATATATTGCAGAAGATGGTGCTGATGAGAAACTTGATAAGGTGATGCTCCAATTTAGAAAGTCGGGGAGAAGTTTACAGGAATTATTGCAATATTTACGTAAAATGTTCCCTGATCCTAGTGATCTCGTTATGGTTTTACGAGAATTACTTAGGAAAAAAAAATTAGGTGCACAATTAGATGCAGGTATTGAAAATGAGATCAATAGGTTACTTGCAGGTGAAGAGGGTAAGCAAATTAAGGCGGGCATTAATATTGCTCTCCAAGCTAAAGCCTTTGCTAAATTACTTTGTTTAGATGCATCAGTATTAAGAGACCTTTACCGTAGTTACATTATTCTGGATATTGAACCTATTTATTTTTTCAAAATGTGGATAGAAAAATATGATATAAAAAAATGTTCAATTATTTTGAATTTTCTAACACAGAGCTTGATTTGTGATATGAAATCGTTAATGCCAAGTTGCTCCCAAAGCTCAGAGTTTGGTTATCTTTTGGAAAAGGTAAATAAATTACGATTATTATATAGCTTTATAGAAACGAATATAGAAAATTTAGTGAAAGAAGATTTAAAGAGTTTTATAAAAGAAGATGATTTTTATCAACTAACTATTAATGGAATGATATCTCCAGAAAAAATGGAAAAATATTTAATATCACTTATGGATAATCAATGGAAAGGTTATTTTATTAAAATAAAAATGAGGTTGCTACAACAGTTAAAGACAATGTTCAATAAATATCCTGAATTATTATACTTATCTAATGATTTTAGAAATGAATGCCAAATAATAATACAAAAAATTATAGATAATTATATTAAGCAAGAACAATATCAATTAAGAAAATAAAAAACAATTAATTATTGGCAAAGTTTATGATTTATAAATTTCTATTAGCAATAAAAAACAAACCAGAACTTATCGTACTATCAGTGATGATACTGGTTATAATGATGTTAATTATACCTTTGCCAACTTATTTGGTCGACTTTCTTATAGGTTTAAATATCACTATTGCGATTCTTATCTTCATGAGTTCATTTTATATTAAACGTATACTGAACTTTATGACATTTCCTGCATTATTGCTTATAACAACTCTTTTCCGGCTTGCTTTATCAATAAGCACCAGCCGTCTTATATTATTAGATGCAGATGCAGGAGAGATCATTACCTCATTTGGTGAGTTTGTCATTGGTGAAAATCTTGTTGTAGGTTTTGTTGTCTTTTCCATTGTGACCATAGTGCAATTTCTAGTGATTACTAAAGGATCTGAACGAGTAGCGGAGGTCGCTGCTCGTTTCTCTTTGGATGGTATGCCTGGAAAGCAAATGAGTATTGATGCTGATTTAAAATCAGGGATCATTACGAATGAAGAAGTTCAGATCAGAAGGAAAGAGTTAGGACAAGAGAGTCAATTATATGGTTCATTCGATGGTGCCATGAAATTTATAAAAGGGGATGCGATAGCCGGCATTGTCATTATCTTCGTGAACTTAATTGGTGGCATATCGGTAGGTATGGCTCAAATGGGGTTATCTATTACAGAGGCATTACATACATATACACTTTTAACGATAGGGGATGGATTAGTTGCACAAATTCCTGCTTTACTTATCTCTATTAGTGCCGGATTTATTGTAACACGTGTCGGTGGTGAAAATAATAATTTGGGCTATAGCATTATGAACGAGCTATTGGCTCAAGATTTTGCTTTGTTTGTTACGGCTATTTTGGCTTTTGGTATTGGTTTTTTACCTGGATTTCCCACACCTGTTTTTCTTATTTTATCTGCAATGCTTGGCGTCTACTTTTTTAAAATAAAATGGAAGAATAGTAAAAAAGAATATAAAACAGAAGATGAAAAAGATAATCATAATGCTACTAATGCCGACAGTAAAAAAGGACTTATGTCAAATTTATTTTCTGGTAAACATGATCAACAAGTAGATAATAGTTTATTAACAGAAAATATTACCTTATCACAAGCTGAAACTTTGCCATTAATTATCACTCTTTCTACTAAGAAAAAACCATATTTAACAAAAATAGTTTTTGAAAAATGGTTACAAAAAGAATTTATTTTACAATATGGTATATTATTACCAGATATTGTGATTCACTATTCAGATAAAATAGATGACGATAAAATTATTATTTTAATTAACGAAGTTAAAGCAAAAGAACTTAATTGTCCTTTTCCTCTTTTTCATATAGAAAATCCTAATGATGAATTGCTCTCTTTAGGCTTTAACTTAATAAGTATTGAAGATGATAATAAAACCCATTATTGGATTGAGCGTGATGATGAATCTAAGTTAGCTCCATTAGGTTACAAAGCGGAACGTTCAGAAAGTTACTTTTATAGAAAATTCTCTGATCTGATCACATTAAATATTACAGAGTTTCTTGGTATTCAAGAAACAAAAGATATCCTTGATAAATTAGAAAAGAGTGCCCCTGAGCTTTTAAAAGAGTGTTATAGGCAAGTTTCTATTCAGAGGATAAATGATGTTTTGCAACGATTAGTACAAGAAAAAATTCCTATTAGAAACATAAAGACTATTATAGGGGGCTTAGTTCAATGGGGGAGCAAAGAAAAAGATCCCGTGCTACTTACTGAACACATTAGAACGCTTCTTGCTCGTTATATTAGTTATTTTTTTTCAACCGATGGGAAGTTTAATGCAATTATCTTATCTAACGATATGGAAGAGATAATTCGTAGTGGAATAAGACAAAGTTCTTCTGGCACATTATTGAATTTAGAACCTGCTGAATTAGATATGATAATAGAAAAAATATCTATGGTTATTGATGATATTAAATATATTCAGGATTATATATTTTTAACATCAATAGATATAAGGCGTTTTGTAAAAAAACTAATAGAAACTCAATATCCTCAAATACCGGTATTATCTTATGATGAGATAACATCTGATATTGAAATTAATGTATTACAATCTATTTAGGAGTGATTATGTCTTTTGATCTTGCTAGCTTACTTATGGATGCAATGAATGTTATTGGTCGGAATGATTTATTTTCAGGGGGGAAATCAATCGATAACCATTCAACCATTACCATTAGTTTAGGTGATATGCCAGATATTAATTTATTGGTTGTTGACGAGGTTCCTATGATTTGGTCGGTGCTTTGTGATTATGATGAAAAATTACTTACACAAATTAGTGCCGAATTATTATTAGATAGCATCAATAATCAAACAGAAAGTTTTTACCCTGGACAACCGGCCTTGGTGAGAATTGAGGACTCTTTAGAATTAAGAGCATCATTTATGCCAATTGCATTGCAAAATGGAGAAAGCATGGCAAGAGCCATTGATGACTATTTTCAAATTATGAATAGTATACATCAACGGTTTATTGGCTAAATAATGAACGCCCGATTTCTAATGTTTCATAACGCAGCGCATCCTTTACGAATACAAGGAAATATTTTAGAAGTGATGTTACGTGATGTTTTTATTGGGGAGGTCTGCCAACTAAAAGAGAATATTTTCAGTGAAAATATTCTCGGTGAAGCTATTGTTATTGGGTTTCATAATAACATAGCAATATTAAGTATGATGGGAAGCGCTCAAGGTTACTCTTTACAAATTATAGTTGAGCCAACAGGAAAAACATTTTCAGTTGCCCTAGGCCCACATATATTAGGCAGCATGATTGATAGTAAAGGGAATTGCTTATTACGATTTAATACAGAAATAGCAGAGAAGACCTTTAATACCTTATGTCCTATCGAAGGTCGGCCACCTTTGTTTAGTGATAGGCTGCCTATTACAACACTATTTAAGTCAGGTATACGTGCTATTGATGGATTATTAAGTTGTGGATTGGGGCAACGAATGGGGATTTTTGCTAGTGCAGGAACGGGTAAAACGATGTTAATGAATATGATTATCCGTTTTGCACAGGCCGATGTTTTTGTTATTGGCTTGATTGGTGAACGAGGAAGAGAAGTTACAGAGTTTATTGAAGAATTAAAGCAACATAAGCGATGTGAAAATACGGTTTTAATTTGCTCAACTTCAGAACAATCAGCGGTAGAAAGGTGTAATGCGGCTTTAGTGGCAACAACGGTTGCCGAATATTTTCGTCAACAAGGAAAAAATGCCGTTTTATTTATTGATTCTATGACTCGTTATTGTCGAGCGTTAAGGGATATCGCATTAACAGCGGGTGAGTTGCCCGTACGTAAAGGATATCCAGCATCTGTATTTGATAAACTTCCCGCTATTTTAGAGCGTCCAGGGGTAACAAAAACAGGCTCCATTACGGCATTTTATACTGTTTTATTAGAGAGTGATGATGAGCCAGATGCGATCGGTGAAGAAATTCGTTCTATTTTAGATGGACATATTTATTTATCTCGAAAAATAGCAGCATCAGGGCACTATCCTGCTATTGATGTATTAGGTAGTGTGAGTCGGGTTTTTCAACAAGTCACTGATAGTAAACAACAAAAATCTGCTTTAAAAATAAGACAAATATTGATGCGATTACAAGATGTTAACTTATTGCAAGAGTTAGGAGAATATCATGAAGGAGATAACGAATTAAATGATATCGCGGTAAGAAAACAAGCCAAGATAGAAAGCTTTCTTACTCAATCCTTTAAAGAAAAAGCCGATTTTCAACAAACATTAGAACAAATGTATGAGATTACCGCTTAAGCATCAAGCATTGATTAGTGCCATTGCCCAACGGCAAAAAAAAATAGAAAAAGAACAATTAAAATATAAAAAACTTATTACAGAAGCTGAACAGAAGAAAAAAGAGCAAGAGCAATTAATTAGTGCTTTAAAGAGTGAAGTACCCGCTTATGAAAAAGCCGGTATTTATTCAATTCATTCGTTTCATCAACAAAGAAGGAAGCAAGCTATTGTTTTACATTCAATAAATTTTTATGTCGCTCAAGTTGAAGAAATAAAGGATAAACTGAATGATTTAGAAAAAGAGAGTGAGGCGCTAAAAAAACAACGACAAAAGGCCGTCAAAAAACAAAATAAAATGACACTTTATTTTGAAAGAAAAGCATTAGAGAAAGAGCTATATATTGAAAGGTTAGAGCAGAATGAAATACAGGAGATAGCATTATATGGTTCAGGGAATATCTAACTCAAATAAGATGACGCTATCTAGTGAAAAAACGGAAAGTGATATTCCAACTGAGTCTTATAGCGTAAATAGGTATTTGAATAAATGTCAGCTTACACCTGAAAGTATAAAAAAATTAGCAGAGAAATTAGATATACTTAAAAAAATAGCGAGTTTAAAAGACAATATTGTCAGTCATAACGATGAGAAAGACCTTCACGAAGATGAAGATAAAACGCCAGAAAATTATGAAGGTTTGCTATTAAGTCATCGATATTTACTATCATCTGGTGGTTCTAAAACTAAAAAAATATCTTTAGATATAAATATAAAAAAAGGATTTAACTCTCTATATATAGGAAGAGAAGAAAAAAAAGCACAGCTCACTGATCAGAGAATAAATAAAAAAACATCTAAGATAGATAAAAAAACATCTAAGATAGATAAATACAAACTACAACCCCATGTAGGAACAGAAGAAAAAACTGTCATTAAAGGAATAATAAGAAAAAACAATGTTAAAACGATGGTTAATGAATTATTAACGGCAAAAAAGAGTTCAGCATTTCCTATTTTCGTAGATAAAAAAATAAATCAACAACGGTATATTAAGTTAGCAGAAAAAATAATTAAAAAAGAACCCGTTAATAATGATAATGTTGATTTAGTTAGCAGTGCAACTAAGCAGGAAAAACAGGCTCAAATTCATCAGAAAGAGAATAACAGTGCATACAAGAATATTGAATCTAGTATGGCAATGCCGCTAAATAACGTATCAAAAGTTGATACAAAAGAAGAGCCGGAAATTTATCAAGAAAATATCAATGAAACTAATAAAGTTGTTCCTTTTCCTTCGCAAGTTACACCAATAAAAACGGTAATTGCATTACCAAAAGTAGCCAAAATGGTTTCACAGCTACCTGCTTGGCAAGTAATAGATAAAAAAATATCTATGCTGACTCTACCACCCAGCATTACTTATACATTTACAAAATGGAAGAGTCGTTATCATCAGGCTAAAATTCATTTTATTGATAAACAAGTTCAGTTAATTGCCTCCTCAGGACGCGTTTATCAAACTGCATTAGAGAATTTGAAGCAATATAATGGGGGGTTATCCATAGATCTAACTAATAGCCATAAAAATAAATCGTGGTATATCAACTCTATTAATGCTATTTATGAAAGAGAGGATGAAAATGAATGAGTATTAACGTAGAGGTAGATAATAACCATAAAGAAACAAATAAAATTAATGACATGGTAATATTATCTTCTATCTTTGGTACAAAAAAAATAACAGAAAAACAGCTATATTTTGTATTGAGATGTGAGAATAAATTAGGAACCTTAACGGCGTTAATTTCAGTTAGTCAAGTCATGGATAACTTATATCCTGAAAAAAAAATTGATTGGGAGTTAGTGCCTGAAAACTATTTAATTGCTCTTTTTTCACAATCTTTATCAACATTATTATTTCCTTTTTCTAAAGAGCCAATGTCATCATGTGTTGATAATATCTGTTTAGGTGCTGAAAAAGGATCTTGCTATCCTTGTGTTGATACCACATTAGGTCATGTTTTTATTTGCGATATTAAATGGAAATATGAATTGACAGTATTTCCAAAAAATAAAATAGGTTTTATAACAAGTTTTATTTTAGGTTACAGTAAAATATCACTTTCATTATTAAAAACAATATTACCAGGGGATATTTTATTAATAGATGATATCCATTTTTCTTTTAATGTTGGTGATAAAAAATATTTTTATTTTTCATGGGATGAGGGTAATTGTGTGACATTAGATGCTATCGTTGAAAATAGTGAAGAAAATGAAGAGGATGAGCAAAACGATGCCATAATAGAAGATAGCATTGATTTAGCTCAATCACTTGATTTAAATTCAATTGGCGCTATTCCGATTACAATATCTTTTCTTTTAGCCAATAAAACATTATCAATTGATCAACTTGAAGAATTAGCACCAGGGAAGAAATTTATTTTACCTGATAATGCCATTCGTCATATTAATATTTTAGCAAATGGTAAAGCTATTGCCCAAGGAGAATTAATCAAAATTAAAGATATGTTAGCGGTAGAAATTAATAAATTATCTATAAAATGCGAATAACATATGGAAAGCTCAACACAATTAATCTTGATCCTAGCTCTTGCCACATTGGCTCCTTTTATTATTGCTGCAGGAACTTGTTATTTAAAGTTTTCTATCGTTTTAGTCATGACTCGTAATGCATTAGGTGTGCAACAAGTTCCTTCTAATATGGTACTTAATGCTATCGCTTTAATGATGGCGCTTTTTGTTATGACACCAATTACTAAAAATATTTGTTACTATGTTATTGAAAATAAAGTGGATATGTCATCTCCAGATGCGATCGAGTCATTTTCAAATGAGGCGTTAGGCGATTATAAAAAATACCTATATCATTACTCAGATCCTGATTTATTAGCTTTTTTTGAACAAGCGCAAGAGAATAGACCAAATAGTGATGGTGATAAAGAAAACATAGAAAATTCACTCTTATCATTATTACCGGCATATGCACTTAGTGAGATAAAATCTGCTTTTATTATAGGTTTCTATCTTTATTTGCCTTTTATTGTTATTGACTTAGTTGTCTCATGCATTTTATTAGCATTAGGTATGATGATGATGAGCCCTATTACATTATCTGTACCTTTAAAACTTATTTTATTTATCGCCATGGATGGTTGGGGACTGTTATCTAAGGGACTCATTAATCAATATCTTGATTTGATGGCGGTGAACTAGTGGATATGGTTTATGCGGCTAATAAAGCTATTTATTTGATTATATTGCTTTCAGCTGCGCCTATTGCTATCGCGACCTTTATTGGATTGCTGATTGGGCTATTGCAAACGATCACACAGATACAAGAGCAAACTTTACCTTTTGGTGTCAAGCTTGTGGGGGTTTTTGTTTGTTTACTTATGATGATGGGATGGATGGGAGATAAGTTACTAATTTATGCTAAAGAGATGTTGACGATTGGGTTAGCTGGGTAACGATCATGCTAGTACTGTTGCAATATATACAATCTTATTTAATCGATATTTTTTTGCTCATTGCTAGATTATTTCCTATTTTTATGTTTATTCCATTCCTCAATAGTCGAGTTCTCAATAGTCAATTATTAAAATATATTATTATTTTTTATATAGCATTAGGAATAAAACCTAGCATCACGATAACAGGGGTTTTAAGAGAGACTTGGGCTATTGTTCTAATTAGTGAGTTAATTATAGGTCTAGTTATCGGCTTGCTACTTGCCACGCCATTTTGGATAGCTTCTGCGTTTGGAGAATTCGTTGATAATCAAAGAGGAGCAAGCATAGGAGATACAATTAATCCTACTACAGGTATTGAATCGTCAGAATTTGCGTCATTAACGGGATTGTTTTGTATGGCCTATTTTTTAGCTACAGGTGGGCTCGTTGTTTTAATGAGTACCATAAAAGAGAGTTACGATGTTTTTCCTATTGGGTATGTTAATAAAAATATCGGTTACGATTTTATCGGTCATTGGCTAAATGATATGGTTAAAGTGGCGATTATTTTGGTTTCTCCTGTATTAATTATTATGTTTTTAAGTGAAGTTGCATTAGGGGTTTATTCATTATTTTGTCCTCAACTAAATGCATTTTCTCTCTCTCTTTGTATCAAAGGTATTATCGCTTTTTTAGTATTACTGCTCTTTTTTACCTCAGCAATGACGAATGAATTATATCATTTTTTTAACAGTAGATACTTTTATTCTATTTTTATGAGTATTTATCATGGCTGAGAAAACAGAAAAGCCAACACAGAAAAAGCTTGATGATTCAGCAAAAAAAGGACAATCGTTTAAAAGTAAGGAACTGGTTTCTGGTTTAGTCTATTTCATTGGTGTTATATATTTATTTAATCAAGTGAAGTTGGATGAATTTAATCAATTTTATCAATCACTTTTACTGCATCCAACAGGTATTTCTTTAAAGAGTTATGTTGAAATCATATCAAAATTATTCTTTGATATTGTACTACCGATCATTATTGTGACTTTTTTATCTGGCGCAATCCCTTCTCTATTTAGCTCCCATTTTAAACTTGCCACTGAAGCAATTAAAATTGATTTTAATCATATTAACCCCATTTCTGGATTTAAAAAAATATTTAGCATAAGAACAATAAAAGATTTTTTAAAAACAATATTATTTATTATTATATTTTTAATAACTTGTTATGTTTTCATGATTTTACATATGGGGGAAGTCGTTATACTATATCGCGCTGATTTAGAGGGGGTGATTGATAAATGGTGCTCATTGGTTGTTAGTTTTATATTTATATTTTTTATTTTATCGATACCTATTCTTATTTTAAATATTATTGCTGATTTCTTTTTATTCATAAAAGATATGATGATGGAAAAACATGAAGTTAAGCAAGAACATAAAAATATGGAGGGAAATCCAGAAATAAAATCGGTACGTAGACAACTTCATCAAGAATTACTCGATGAGCCAATGAAACGTGTGATCCGCGACTCATCAGCTGTTATTGTCAATCCCACACATGTCGCGGTAGGTATCTACTTCGATCCTGATAATGGCATAATGCCAATAGTTTCATTGAGTTGTACTAATGCTAAAGCATTAGCGGTAAAAGCCTATGCCAAAAAAGTTGGCACGCCCGTTATTCGTTATCCTGAATTAGCAAGGAAGCTACATCATAAATATCATTTATTTGAAGTGATAATAGATCAAGATCTATTAGATGTTATGGATGTTCTTATTTGGCTAAAAAGAGTAGAAATTGAAGGGTTATCTCGAGAAGAAATGGACTATATCAATAATTAATAAATTTAGTCGAAATATTTATAATTATGAATATAGACGTGTGTTTTATTAAAGTGGGTAATTAATAATTAAGTTAGAATATTATTATTAATTATTCATCATAGATGAAAGGATTATCATAATGTCAGCATATGAAAAAATGTCAGAAAAAGAATTAGATCAGCTCGCAAACTACATTGTTTCTATTGTACAAAATGGCGCATCTATCAAAGATGAAAGTGAAATTCCAGATGGATTTATGGAAGGGATTTATTCATTTGCGTATGATTTTTATCAGAAAGGGAAGTTAGATGAAGCTGAGGCGATTTTTAAGTTTTTATGTCTCTATGATTTTTATAATGTTGATTACATTATGGGACTTGCTGCAGTTAATCAATTAAAAAAGCAATATCAAGCAGCTATCGATCTTTATGCTTTAGCTTATCTAAATGCTAAAAATGATTATCGACCTGTTTTTTATGCTGGACAATGTAATTTATCAATTGGTGAAAAAGAAAAAGCTAAATATTGTTTTCATCAGGTGGCTCAAAATATTAATGATCAAACGATAAAAGAGAAGGCTAATAGCTATTTAGAGCTATTAAAAGATATTCCTCTTGTTGTCCTTAATAAAGAGGAAGAAAAGGAAGAAAAGGAATAATAGTATGAATAAGATTAATCAAAGTAATGAACATAGTAGATTAGCTTCGCCTTTTGTTTCTGAAGAAGTAAAAAATGTTATTAAAAATACTACTAAGCAAGCAAATGCAATTAATAATATAAGTAATTATGTGACTACTCAACAACAGAAGGAGAATCAAAGTAAGTTTGATATACCACTTCTTAGAGCTCCTCATGAACAGGAGAAGAATGAGAAAAGAATTAATATTCAAGATGATCCACAATATAAAATGACGACATTTTCACTAGAAAATGATGAAGACAATACTAAGCCTTCCTTAGCAGAAGAAGAACCGAAGAATAATAAAAAAAAAGATGATCATCTTGACGTATCTGCACAACAAAACCCATCATTACCTACTTCCGGCCCCGATCATTTAGAAAATAAAAAATCCAACAAAGATTATGATTTTTTGTTTTTACAATTATCTTACCAGCATGTTATACATGAAGATATTTTGAATAAAATTAAAGATCCAGAGAAATTTGATTATTACAGAGATAAATTACAAAAGCTATCTAATGGCATAGATGATTTAAAAGAACTTTTTAAATCTGGCTTCAATGAGCTTGATAAAACCAAAGGTGCTTTTGTTGATTACTGGATGGAAGTTTATAGCCAAATAAAAGAAAAGAATTTCAAAAAAGAGTCTGAAGTTAAAAGTTTTTTAAATAATTGCAATATTCCTGATTCATTAATTCAACAGTTGTTATTAGGAAATATTCACTCTAAAGCGGATATGGAAAAAGCCCTTGAAGATGTTTTCCCTTTCTTAAACTTTCCTAGTGATTTTTCTAAGCTTTCATTAGATGAACTAGATAATTTATCTAAAAAATTGGATGGTTTTTTTGATGATTCTTTTAATTACCTACCAAATATTTCTTTAAGTGAAGATAAAATCAATAAAATTACTTCACATGCTGATGAATTAAAGGCATTGATCAACAAAAAAGAAAGTGAATCAATAAAAAAACAATTAGCAGAAATAAGAGATCTATTTAAAGAACTGACTATTTCACAAAGTTCCTTGGAGCTTGAAATTGCATCTAACTCTTTATCCGGTATGTCATTACTGACATTTCTGTTATCTAAGACACGTGAGTTGACGTTAAAGGTCATGTTACATCGTTCGGAAAGTGAACAGAAACTTTTTAATGAAATGCAAGAGGTGACTGAAAAATCACTTAAAGATAAAGTTGAAGAGCAAAAATCATTAATCAAAAAACAAGAAGAAATTCAGTTTTGGGCTGGTATTGGTTTAAAAATATTAGGCGGATTATTAACGCTTGTTGCAGGTGTTTCTTCTATTTTTACCGCTGGCTCTTCAATGGTATTAGTAGGAGTCGCAACAACCTTATTTGTTGCTGATGCTGGGTTAACTATTGCTGATGAAGTGTATCAATCTATTCATAATAAATCTTTTATGGATGAGATTATGCAACCCATATCAGATGCGGTTATGGAGGCTATCGATAAGGTTAGTGATTTCTTAGTGAGTTTAGTTAATAGTTCTTTGGATGGACTCAAAGAATTAGGGCTAGATAAAAAAATCATCGAAGAGATGAAAAATTCAATACAAGACAAATTGAAAATGGCAACTAAAATACTTGTCACTGTCGTTTTATTTGTTGCCGCTACGGCATTGAGTTTTGTTATTGGACCTGCCATGAAAGGTATTTCAGATGCGGTTAATAAAATATCGAATCAGCAAATTAGACAAATACTAAAAAAAGTGCTCAATGATGGACTTGAAGCGGTATTGGGGAAAATGATCAAAGATATCATTATTAAAGCGCTTGAAGAAGCACTGGAAAAAATTGATAAGCAGTTAGCTAAAGAGATTTCTAAAAAAGCAAGTATTATGTTGAATAGAACGGTGGTTGCTTCTAAGTTAACCAATTCAGCAGCAACAAATACTGTTAATATTTATGGTTCTGTTATCGCGTCAAAAATAATCCAGTCTATTGCCGGTAGTAAAAAATTAACTGCAGTTTTAGATATTATTCAAAAATTAATGGATAAGATAATGGAAACTTATCATGAGAATATTGATTCTATAACAGATATTTTAAAAAACCTCAGCGATAAATCTTCAGTAAGTAATAAATTAAAATCAGACATGATAAGAAATATATCTATTTAAATAAAAAATTAGTGAGGTATAAATATGAATATGAAGATTAATAGTGATAATGTATCTAATCACTATCAAACTACAATCAATAATTCTGATGAAGGTGAAGGTATTATTGATAGAAATAAGTTATATAAAGAGGTAGCACCTAGCTTAAGTAAATTAACAGGAATAGAAAGAATTAATCTAAAGCCTGTTTTATCTGAACCAGAACATATAACCAAGCCGGATCTTAAACAGATATTAGATTCATTAGAAGTAGATAATGATAATGATATTTACGATCATGCTAAAATAGAAAAAACGGGAATTTTTAATTTTGTTTCAGACGATATGATAAAATTAATAGATCTCATTGTTAAATATTTAGAAACAATGATAAAAAAATTTGAAGCATCCAGAGAAATGGGTGTGATGCTAATGAATATTGAATTGGATATAGCCGATAAAGTAAAAGATAATCTTAATAAAAAAGCCAATATTATGATTGGTTCTGCAATTACTAGTGCTGGAATTTCTATGGCTATACATGGTATGGGAGCCACTTTTTCTATTAAAGGGATGGGGAAAGAGCTTATTGGGCATTCCAATCCAACCATAGTGATGGGAAATACTATTTCATCTTTGGCAGATCCATTAGCAAGGGTTGCAGACCAAACTATACAATCTGAAAGTAGTACAATTGAAGGTGAACAAAAAGTATTGGATGCGAGAGGAAGTATTACTAATAATGTGATTAATAATAACAATGAGATACAGCGAGAAGTGACTGAAGTTATAAGAGCATTATTACAAGCAATAGAAGCGATAATTCATGCTCAGCAGGATGCAGCCTCTACGATTTCTTCAAATGTAAGAGCTTAATTTAAAAGATAAAATCATATTTTTTTATAAACTTTTATTTAATATAAAAGGTTAAGATTATGTCTAATGATATTTCAGTTTATACTGAGGGGATTAACGATTTACCTCATTTAAATACTAGAGTAAATACTGATAATTATTTCGAAAACCTGCTAGAAGATGAGGATTTTTTATCTTGGGAACCTAATCGGGAATATCAAGATATGAATAATGATAATAATAGAAAGAATAAATTTATAGAGAAGTTACCTGATACAGATAAATATTATTATTTAGATGATGATTATAATAAAACCATTAATGATAAAAATGATTTTTTAAATCAATTTTCTAATGATCTAAATGATCTTCGGAAAAAAAATAAGAGTTATGAGACTGATTCGTTAAGTGATCTTTTTAATAATGTTAAACAATCCATTGTTTCAGGAAAAGCAGATTATCTTGATATATTAAAGGATATCTTTTCTAATTACATGAATTTTGTCAATGAACTTAGGCAAACTATCTCTAATTTAAATAAATATCAGAAGGCCGGAAGTAAAGAAGGTATGGTGCATTTTGATTTTAAATCTTTTTTTAATGACTTATCTAAAATTAGAGATAAATATAAAATTCCAACAGGCACTGTTGGCGATCCTTTTGTTTTTAAAACTCGTTTATTTTTTCAACATCAAAATAATGGGACATATTTACGTACCATTGATGGCCAAGAAGTTCATTATAGCGATCTACAACAGGTGAATAATGCTGTAGATGTATTAGAAAAATTATTGAAAGGTATAAATGGAATAAGTGTATCAATACAAAGGCGTGGGGGGGAGCCTGATGTTGACGTTGATTGTCGAGGCCGAATTGATTGTACTGACCTAGAAACATTGCTAAATGATTTATCTAAGAAGACATCTAATACGGATGATATTCAGCAAACTGAATTTGAACTATTTAGAAAAACTATCGACGCATTAGATAAGAAAATTAACACTAATTTAGATGAACTTTCCAAAAAATACAGTACAGCAAATAGTAATTATGATAACTTTGTTAAGATTGTCAGTAGTACAATGAACACTTTATTAGAAATGGCAAAAGGATTTTTACGTTTCTGATATTTTATTAATAGATTATTTTTTGCATATAATATGGATATTATAATATTGAAAAATAAGCGCTATTATTTTTTAATAGCGCTTTTATTTATAATGAGTGAGCTGATTAGAATTTATATTCAGTGCCTAGCCAATAATTACGCCCATCCTCGATATAACCTTGTGTATATTGATAAGATTTATCAAAAAGATTATTAATGGAAGCATTAACTGAAATACCATATCCAACATCATAATCTAACCGTAGATCGGTTTTTGTATAGCCAGCCAGTTTATTATTCTCATCTATACGGTTATAAGTCCAACTTTGTGCTTCTTCCATAATAGTAAAGCGCACTTGTTCAACAGGAATAAAGGTTAACCACATATAGGCTTTATGTTTTGGTAAACCTTCAATATGGTCAACTTGCTTTGGATCACTATGGATATAGCTATAATTTAGGCCAAGTTCTAGCCAATCGGTCATTTTCCCTTTAGTACCAATATCCAAGCCTAGATAATCAACACGCCCACTGTTTTGGTTTTGAAATAGCGCTTCACCGTGACGATAAAGCGTATGCGCCATAATGGCATCACTCACACGATTGTAATATAGGCTAGTTTGGTAGCCCCATTTCTCATTGAGATAACCTTCGTAGGTCATATCAAAGGATAATGCGCGTTCTGGATCTAAATTGGGGTTAATAATTCCTCTTGATCCATCTTTGGGTTTTTCGGTGGTATAGCGCTCTTTTTGAGTAGGGAAGCGACTGCGATCAGAGATTGTAAAACGTATATTATCGTCATTGGCTAATGAATATTTAGCCATGATTTCCCAGTTAATGGCATTTTGTTTGTTGTTATCAGCCTTTTTATCTGTATCGATACTTTTGCGCCAGTCGTAACTTATGGCGCCAACGACATCAAGATCGTTACTCACTACCCATTGATATTCTGTGGCTAATGACCAAGTTCTATCTTTAAAACGTACCCAATCACCGTTTTTTTCTTTTTGGGCACGGTGAACGTCATCTTTCCAATGTACGGCAAAAGAGAGTAGATCACTTTCATTCGTATCGATACCGAATTGTAATGCAGCGCCTGTGCTGTGATCATCATAATGACTATAATCGACCCTATTACCTTTTTTAGGGTACATATAAAGGGTATTTTCAAACTTATCATGATAAGCACGACTTTGTAGATTTATGCTATCCGTAAGTTGTGTCACACCACTATAGTAGTAACTCTCTTTATTATAATCTGGCCATGCCCAATATTTATATCGACCTTTGGCATTAGGATCACTATTCGGTGGACTATTTTTATTACCATCTTGTTTTACATAGGTGAGGGTATATTCGTCAGAAGCGCGTGGTGTCCAACCCACTTTGATCATTCCTCGTTTATCATCTGTTGCTGAATGACTACGACGTCCATGTGTCCCAACTGCGTTATTATTTTCATCTGCATTAGGTATGGGGGTAAAACGTTGCTGGAGTTGACTGCCACTAATTTGGATAAAACCATATTCAGTACGTGCTCCTAAACGAGCACTCATGTTATGAGCATAATCAGCACCACGAGCAAAACCTTGCGAATAAGCAATATGACCTTCTAATGGTTTGCGAGGCGTTGCGGTGGTGATATTAATTGCACCTCCCATCAGATTAGGGCCTTGCAGTAATGAGGTATAACCTTTGTTAACTTCGATACTGGCGAGATCGTTAGTGGTAAAACGCGCTAAGTCGAGATTGCCATCATAAGGCACATAGGTTGGAATACCGTCAAAGAACACCGGAACTTGGCGACTATCAAAACCACGTACTTTAAGGGTATATTCGTTACGATTACCTGATTTTTGCATCACAATACCAGGTAATGTTGCCAGTGCTTGTGCTGCATTGACTTTATTTTGTTCGAGCATTTGCTGTTGGGTTAATACATCGGGATTTGCCGCAATGGGACTGCTCCAAACGGTTAATACATCAGGGATTGATTGCTGGTAAGTTGTCTGTGCTATTAGGCTGCAAGGCAGTAGAGTAAGGGACAAACAGTATAGGGGGGTTAGTTTCATTATTTTAATCTCAATATATAATTATTTATATAACGATAGACGCAAGTTAAAGTTACAAAGTGAGTGCTTACCTAATGTAGGCACTCATCTTTATCAGTCAATAAACTAATATTTTTATCTGTATTTTTTATTTAATTTTTAGGATAAAGGCGAACTTTGATATCACTAGGTGGTGCGTAATAAGGTGCTGATGTCACCATTAAGCCGATCCCTGTTTGGGCATATTTTTCAATGGTATTTAGATTAATTCCCCCAGCGACAGAAAGATGACAGCGTGGGGCAATTTGCAGAGCCTCTTGTTGTAGTAAGGTAATATCTTCAATAGAGAATTTATCCAGTTGTAAGATATCAGGCTGCGCTTTTAACGCGTCTCTTGCTTGTTGTAAGTTATCTGCTTCCACAACAATGCATTTTTCAGGTGCCGCTTGGCGTAACTGTGTAACCTGTTGTAACCAATTATCTGGCTCGGATAAAAAATGACGATGGTTAGCAAAGAGTAAAATAGTTTCAGAACAGCCTTGGCGATGAATAATACCACCACCCGCAAGTACCGCTTGAGTGGCCAGTAATTTGGTATTAGGGATATTTTTACGTGTACAGGCAATTTGCCCTTTAGGTTGGTAGCGATGATAGATTTCGAGCATTTTTGCCATATAGTTACTCACACCACAACTCCATTCCAGCACGTTTTGCACCACTTTCCAGCCTTGGTGTAGTGCATCTGCTCGACCTTCTGCACTAATTAAACAATCACCTTGCTTGGCAAAATCACCTTCTTGTAGATGTGCGGTGACAGTCAGTCCTAATTTTTCTAATAAACGGCAGCCTAGGGTGATTCCACTGACGCAGCCGGCTTCACGACATGTAAAAGTTATTGTGCCTAATTGATGGTTAATATTGAGTGCGCGACAAGTCAAATCGCCATATTGAATATCTTCCAGCAATAAATTATCAAGAAAAGCATCGGGATAATAAATCATAAGGTTAGCTCGCTTTCAGGAACGACATCCCAAGAAACCATCGCCCAATCACGCGTTGGCGATATAAGGGCCACATCATTTTTCATACTTTCATGATAATAAGTGGTTAAGTGTGCAATTTCATTTTCGTTTAAAGGCCCTACAGAGAAGTTAATACTGTCAATAAACTGCTCAAGGCTATTAAAATTATTTTGGCAATTACGGCTACGGATATAATCTACTTTAGGGTGGATCCCCATTTGGTTAAGGATATTGACTGCGTAAATATAGGTCGGCAATGTGGGAACATTGCGACCTAATAAGCGAAGAATACGTTGATCAACAAAAGTGGGTGATACGGTGTGAGTGGTATAAACCCGTAATTTAGCTTGGCGATTTAGTTTTAACAGCGCAGCTTTTAAATCCATCACCAATGTGGAGCGTGAAGCGACCGCAATATCACAAGGTGGAAGCGCATCCCAATTATCTTCCCATGAATAATGAAGAAAATCAGCATGATGAATACCCGCTTGTGCGGCTCTACGTTTGGCAACGGTTAGCATGCCGGTACTATAATCTATCCCGATTATTTTTTTAAACTTGTCAGCAACATGAATACTAATAGAGCCAGGTCCACAGCCGACATCCAATAGTGTTTCAGCATCGGAAAAATCCATCATTTCACGAAACTTGATCAAATAGTGATCGTTGGGATTCGCACAGTTTTCTGCCATTTTTTCAGCGCGTTTATCCCAATGTTCAGGCTCTTTTTTGGTTCTTTGTGCCTGTTGCATATGGTTTTTATAAAGCTCAGCAAAATCTGTGGTTTCAATGGTGTTCATATTCTTGCCTATATGGATTGTTATTATCAGGGTAGGCGTAAAAGTGCGCCTGAATATCAGTGGGTTTCACATTATAAAGCTGAGCTAAATGTTCGGGGGTGAGCAAAAGCTCAGGTTTATCTTGTAAAACGTGGCGATGAGGGGTGAGTAAAATCACCTCATCTGCGAGTAAAGCGGCATGTTGTGGATGATGTGTAGACATAAACACACTTATACCCAAGGCTTTTAGTGTCTTAATTTGGTTAATTAGCTTGATTTGGTTACCAAAATCAAGGCTGGCAGCAGGTTCATCCATAACCAGTAATTTAGGTTGTTGCACCAAAGCCCGTGCAATCAATACCAACTGTTTTTCACCACCACTTAACGTATCAAAAGTGCGGTGAGCAAGATGCGAAAGAGAGAGCATTTCTAAGGTTTCCATTGCCATTGCTTTATCTTGTGAGCTAGGCATCGAGAAAAAAGAGATATGTGCTCCACGCCCCATAATCACCATATCAATCACTTTAAAAGAAAAAGGGAGGTGGGTTGCTTGAGGAACATAGGCAATCACTTTGGCTAAATCAGTTGGTGACCACTTACTTATTTCTTTGCCTTCAATGATAATATGGCCTGCAAGACTGGGTAACAAACCAAGTAAGGTACGCATCAACGTGGTTTTACCACAGCCATTTGCGCCTAATAAACAGACAATTTGCCCTTGTTTAATATAAAAAGAGAGGTTTTGGATCAAGGGTGTTGTTTTATAGCCAATTGTGAGTTGTTTAGCTGCAGTGATGATCATCTATCCCGCCTTGTTTTGAGTAATAACATCAGAAAGAAAGGCGCACCAATAGCTGAGGTTAAAATGCCTAAAGGCAACTCAATATTCGCAATAGTTCGTGCTAGTGTATCCGTTATTAATAACATTGTTGCGCCCACGAGTAAGGAAATAGGCAGTTGATATCCGAAGTTAGCACCAACTAACAATCTTGCGATATGCGGAACAATTAAACCTAACCAGCCAATAATACCCGCAATAGAAACTGCACTCGCGGTGATTAATGTGGCCGATAAAATAAAGATAAGTCTGGTAATTTCTACATTAAGGCCTAAGGAGCGCGCTTCTTCATCAGAAAGGCTGAGAATATTCATTCGCCAGCGTAATAAAATCAGTGGAATAAACCCGAGTAGCATTAAAGGTGCAACAGAGAGTAAATCAGGCGCCGTGATAGTTGATAGCCCTCCTAACAGCCAAAAAGTGATGGAAGGTAGCTGAGTATAAGGATCAGCTAAAATTTTCATTAATGAAATAGCTGAGCCACATAAGGCGCTAATCGCAATACCGACTAAAACGAGAGAAAGGACCGGATCCTGTTGTTTCGCCAATTTGGCAATAAAATAGACTAAAGCAACAGTGATAAGCCCTCCGACAAAAGCAAAAAGCTGAATTGACAACATGGAGTGACCAAGAAAAATACCCAATACAGCACCGACTCCAGCCCCTGATGACACTCCGAGAATATCAGGTGATACTAGTGGGTTACGGAACATACCTTGATAAGCCGCCCCCGCAATAGCAAGTCCACCTCCAATTAAAATGGCAGCAAGTACTCGAGGCAAGCGTATTTGCCAGAACACAGTTGCTGTTCGACTCTCTTCAATATGCCCGGTTAATTTGCTACTGACGACTGTCCACAGTTCATTGACTGTAAGTGAATACTTACCACTAGTGATAGCAATAACTACAGCCGCTGAGAATAACAGCAACAACAGAGTGATACGTGCTGATTGGCTCATGAAGACCTCATCAACAGCTGGCATTGCTCAGCACTTAACGATGTATGGTAAAAATAAGCAAAGTAATTTTGCAGATCTTGCGTGGCTTGTTCTGCTATTCGATGGTCAAAATGGCTCTGTAAGCGACGCATTCCCATTAAACGGTTGATACCAGGAGGGCCATCTAACCAGCCAAATGGTAATCCTTTAAATAATAACACTTTATTATTTTTAACAGCTTGGATATTTTTCCATATAGAGTCTTGCCTGATTTGTTGATAGGCATTTTCATCTTGTGTGATGATAACTTCAGGGTTCCACATAAGGAGCTGTTCAGGGGAAACATCAGTAAGACCGGTAAAACCAGCAATATCAGCGACATTTTCGAACCCTAATAGTTCAATAGCTTCAGTATGAATAGATCCTGTTGAGCCCGTTTGTAAGCCTTTTGCACCACGTGCAAGGTAAAAACGAGGTCTTATTTTTAGAGTAGAAGCAAACAAGGTCGCATCACTAAGATACTGCTCTGCAATAAGTGCTAATGTTTCTGCTTTTTCTGCCACACCTAATAAAGCCCCCGTTTGGCGTAACTGAGTTGGGCTGTCTTTTAAGCTGCCGTCAATTAACACATAAGGTACACCTGTTTGCGTACTAACACGTTTAGCTAATGAACGATAGGTTTCATCAACATTACCACTATCAATAATGATATCTGGCTCTAGCGCCATTAATGTTTCTAAGGAGAGTGTACTACCACGGCCAGACAGACGACCTAAATGGGGCAATTTACGCAACTTGTCGGCAAATAAGCTACTTTTTCCTAGATTAAGCGAGGAGAAACCTAATAATTTTTCTGGTACTAAAGCCAACAACAGTTGGTCGGTTGGGGGGCCTGCGCTAATAACGCGATGAATATTTTCTGGTGTAGGAAGCACACCAAATTGAGCGGCGATACGCGAAGTGATTGCCGCTCTTGCACAACGTGGCAGTGCTGATAATGCTGCAAGCGTCGTTAAATAACTCAGAAATTGTCGTCTGTGGATAGCCATAGGTTCACACTGTAGTGTTGTTTTATATTAATAATCGTTATTTCATAAATTATATAACGATGCATACTATATTTCCTTTGGCTTAAGTCAAGGGAGAGGCATTCAAAATTAAATCTAAGAAGACATCCGATAAACTTTATTCGAAATAGTGTATAACCTAAGGATATAATCAGGTTTGTTAAATAAACCTCAAGTGCGTATTAATACTGATATTTTGGATAGTTACGATATAAAATGAAAAAAAAACGCCCCTCATTACAGGATGTTGCCGACCGTGTTGGTGTCACAAAAATGACAGTTAGTCGTTTTTTGCGTAATCCAGAACAAGTTTCCGAAGCATTACGAGTCAAAATCGCTCGTGAATTAGACAGCCTGAATTATATTCCTAATCGTGCACCTGATATTTTGTCGAATGCGACCAGCCATGCGATTGGCGTATTATTGCCTTCTCTTACTAACCAAGTGTTTGCACAAGTTATTCGTGGTATTGAATCTGTGACGGATAAATATGGTTATCAAACTATGTTGGCGCACTATGGCTATCAAGCAGAAAAAGAAGAAGAGCGTCTTATTTCTCTGCTTTCTTATAATATTGATGGGTTGATCTTAGCGGAAAGAACACACACACCCAAAACGGTCAAAATGCTGGAAACGGCGGGTATTCCGGTGGTGGAAATTATGGATAGTGTTTCACCTTGTTTTGATTCGGCGGTAGGGTTAGACAATATTGAAGCCTCGCGAAAAATGGTCAGCGAAATGATCCACCGTGGTTGTAAACGAATTATCTATCTTGGGGCAAGACAAGATGAGCGAACATTAATGCGTTTACAAGGATATGAACAAGCGATGCAAGAAGCAGGCTTACCCATAGGTCATGTGATGACACCTAAAAGCTCTTCTTATTCGTTAGGTACAGAACTTTTACATGAGGCACGCAAGCAATATCCTGACTTAGATGGGCTCTATTGCACCAATGATGATATTGCGATAGGGGCTATTTTCGAATGTCAGCGTATGGGGATTGCGGTACCTGAGCAAATTGCTATTTCTGGTTTCCACGGTCATGATGTGGGACAAGTCATGACTCCACGGTTAGCCAGTATTTTTACGCCACGTGATGAAATGGGACAACAAGCGGCGGATTTATTACTAAAAAGAATGAAGGGTAAAATTGCTCGTGGGCAAGTGATTGATGTGGGATTCCGTATCATCACCGGTGAAAGTATTTAGTTATTTATTTGATTATTAAATTATTTTTTTCTTTGGTAGGGTTTTTTTATTGACCCTATTTTTGATTATATAGTGATATATCCTAGCGTTTTTTTGCTTTGTAAAAATCAGTCGTTAACTTATCAATTACTTATGATTTTGTTGTAACTTTGTTGTTTTTCCACAATCTATTTGCGAGACGCTTCACACTTTCATTTCATAGTTTGTTTTGTAGGTTGTTTTTATCTTTCTGGATCGAGTAATGTTACCCGTAACAGTTACGGGTAACATTACAAAAAAGTTAATAACTGCCTAAAGGAGCAATATATGAAAGATACCCAATCCCTACACCATGTCTTTATCTTAATGGGGGTATCAGGCAGCGGTAAATCAGCGGTTGCAAATGGTGTAGCACAACGTATCGGTGCGGCATTTTTAGATGGCGATTTCCTTCATCCTCGTGCAAACATCACTAAAATGGCTTCAGGTCATGCTTTAAATGATGAAGATCGCAAACCTTGGTTACACGCTCTCAATGATGCTGCTTTTGCAATGCAAAGAACCAATAAAGTGTCATTAATCGTTTGTTCCGCATTAAAAAAACAGTATCGCGATATGTTAAGAGAAGGTAATCACTGCTTACATTTTCTCTATTTAAAAGGGGATTACGCGCTAATTGAAAGTCGTTTAAAAGAGCGTAAAGGTCACTTCTTTAAACCACAGATGTTGATTACTCAATTTGAAACATTAGAAGAGCCAACGAATGACGAACCTGATGTTTATGAAATAGATATTTCGCCATCTCTTGATAACGTGATTGAAAATGTCATCAACACTATAGAATCTGTTACTAAACCTATTACTGAGGAGAGTGCGGTATGAGTACATTAACACTGGTGCTAACTGCGGTTGGCTCCGTCCTATTATTGCTCTTCTTTGTAATGTATGCGCGTTTACACGCCTTTATTGCGTTAATGATTGTTGCTATTGGTGCAGGTATTTTCTCTGGCATGCCGTTAGAAAAAATCACGCAAACCATGCAAAACGGAATGGGGGGAACACTGGGTTTTCTCTCCATCGTGGTCGCCTTGGGGGCAATGTTTGGTAAAATTCTGCATGAAACGGGGGCATTAGACCAAATTGCGGTACGGCTACTGAAATCCTTTGGTGAAAAACGGGCTAACTATGCACTGGGTATTGCGGGTTTAGTTTGCGCATTACCTCTGTTTTTCGATGTTGCGGTGGTTTTACTGATCGGGGTGGTATTTGCTGTTGCCCGTCGTACGGGGGGAAATGTTGTTAAAATGGCGATCCCTCTCTTTGCCGGTGTTGCAGGGGCTGCCGCTTTCTTATTACCGGGGCCAACGCCTATGTTGCTTGCTGACCAGATGAATGCTGATTTTGGTTGGATGATCTTAATTGGTTTATGTGCAGCCATTCCAGGTATGTTATTAGCGGGGCCTATTTTTGGTAACTTTATTAGCCGTTATGTGACCTTAGAATTACCGAAAGATTTTGATGAGCCAAGCTTAGGACAAAGTAAAATGCCTTCTTTTGGCTTCAGTCTTGCATTGGTCTTATTACCATTAGTCTTGGTTGGATGTAAAACCATTGGTGCGCGTTTTGTTGAGCCTGACTCTCAGCTATTCAATATTCTTGAGTTTATTGGTCACCCCTTTATTGCCATCCTTGTGGCGTGTTTAGTGGCTATTTATGGCTTGGCTATTCGCCGTGGAATGAGCAAAGAAAAAGTCATGGAAGTATGCTCTGCGGCTATTCAACCTGCGGGGATCATCTTATTAGTCACGGGTGCTGGTGGCGTATTTAAACAGGTGCTGGTGGATTCAGGTGTGGGGCCAGCATTAGGGAATGCATTAATTGGTGCCGGTATGCCGATTGCTGTGGCTTGTTTTATTCTTGCAGGTGCTGTACGTGTTATTCAAGGCTCTGCGACTGTGGCTTGTTTAACTGCGGTTGGTTTAGTGTTACCGGTGATCAGTGAACTAGGTTATAGCGGTGCACAAATGGCGGCGTTATCGGTTTGTATTGCTGGTGGCTCTATTATTTTAAGCCATGTTAATGACTCCGGCTTCTGGTTATACGGTAAATTTACTGGTGCGACAGAAGGACAAACCTTAAAAACATGGTCATTAATGGAAACCATTTTAGGTACTACAGGCGCAGTGGTTGGAATGATTTTCTTTGCATTTTTATAAAAATGAGCTGTTCCTTTTTAACAAATGGCGCATCAATAGGTGCGCCATTTTTCATTGCTATAAATCACCATTAAATCTGATAGAAAATAGTTAACA
Source organism: Proteus sp. G2609 (assembly GCF_963896135.1). NCBI lineage: Bacteria > Pseudomonadati > Pseudomonadota > Gammaproteobacteria > Enterobacterales > Morganellaceae > Proteus > Proteus sp. G2609. The sequence continues at coordinate 112,218 of NZ_CAWQNB010000024.1, forward strand.
ACTGATTAATCTACAGGTCTTATTGTTTTGTGAACATGGTGAGGCTGATATTTTTATGGGTGATTATAATTCACTGTTTAAACAGCATACGGAGTGTAATATTCATACTATTACACTTATTCGTGATTCCATTTTGGCATCTAGTCAGAAATTACAAGAAAAGCTAGCATTGCTGGAAGAAATGGAACATCTCTTTAATGATATGCTTATCAATGCAGAATCATTAGTGGTCTTTTTTAATGAAATTGATGAGCATTTTACTCATAGTAATGAAGAAATTGAGAATTTTGCTAAATGGCTAAATAAAATAAAAGATAGCGCTAATAATATTGATAAACTGTCAAATCAAGCCAATATATTATCAATTAATTCAGCAATAGAGGCAGGACATATAGGTCATGCAGGTGCAGGATTTTCTGTATTAGCACAAGAGATGAAAAGCCTTTCACAAAAGATCCAAAATCAGGCCTCAGAAATAGCGTCTATCAACAATAATGTAAGTGCCCGCTTTACACCAATAAAACAAAATACTCAGAAAAATCAAGAACAACTGAAGCAAATAAAAAATCTTGTTACGGAAGGTCATGCTAATTTATCAGCGCTTGCTCAACAAGCCAATGATTTAAAAAATATCTTTCAGTTTATGTCGATACAACAATTTTTTAATACTGTGAAAATAGATCATGTTTTATGGAAAGAAGCGATTTATATTCACTTATTAAATAATGATGATGAAAATTGTGTTAATCAGCATACTGAATGTCGTTTAGGAAAATGGTACTACCAAGGTGAAGGACGCAAATTTGCCGGTAGTGAAGCTTTTCGTCGTTTAGAAGAGCCTCATAAATTGGTTCATCAAAGTGGGCGTCTTGCATTGGCGGCGAATATGGCCGGTGATCAGGATGCGGTAGTGAAGTATATTCAGCAAATGGAACAAGCGAGTGTTGATGTCATTAAATATATTGATGCTTTACATAATTAATAATGCGATGACAGAGAGTCTACATAACGAGAAAGGAGCTGAGGCTCCTTTTCGTTATAATAATATCTAACTTTTATTAATCAGCGCTGATAATTGGCTATAGAGAGTATTTGCACTACTTTCATACCCTTCACGAGAAAGGTGGACACCGTCCGGCCTTGCAAGATCATAAATAGACCATGCTTTAATTGAGCACTCTCCTCCCATATAATCGCGCCAATCCCAGAATAATGTACGCTCTTGTTGAGCTACTTCCTTTTGGATACGAATAATATCGGTTAACCATTGGGGTTGTTGAGAGCGACAATCTGATGCATCTTTATTCTTAATAGAATCCGACGGACCAATTAATAAAATGGCACTATTCGGGGCTTGCTGGCGGATTTGACGAATTTTTTCAACAAGCAGTTGTCGGTAAGCCACTAAATCAAAAGTATCATTAAAGGCTTCATTAGTGCCATAAGCTAAAATCACCATATCGGGATGTAATTGGCCTAATGTTTTACTCCACTGTGCTCCCCATTTATCCATCATATTAATGGTTGCGCCGTTAATACCTAATGCGGATAACATCACCCCTGGCTTTTGGTTGCTGATTAACCAACCGCCTAATTTAATCGGTTGGTTTTTACTAATCGTAATATTGATTGGGAAGGTGATCGTTGTGGGTTTAGAAAATTGCCATTCACCTTGTGTCTGTGAAAGTGAAAGCGTTTTACTGCCAGCGGATTGTAAATGGATTTGTGAAGCCGTAGGCGCCTTATATAACGCTTGTAATTGGTAACGCTGACCTGTTGTCGGATTTTCATTTAGTTGCAATGCTGACCATTTCGCGACTGGCTCAGCGATAAATCCTCCTAAGGGAAAATCAGGATCGCTTTCTTTGCGACTAGAAAGTAAATCCCACGCTTTTTTACTGCTTTGATATTGGATATTGGCAATACGTTGACCCGCAATAGCGGTAGGGGGAATAAAACCTATACCACCATTGCCATAATCAGCTTGAAAACGTTCACGTAGTTTACCACTGAAAAAATCCGCAGCGGTATGTGAATCACCCAACTGTACGATATGTACCCTTTGGCGTCGTTGCTTTAACTTTTGCGCAAAAGCGGCAAAGTTGGGATCGTGGTAGTTGTAGAGTTGTCTTGAACCATCTGCAGGTAACACGCTAGGTGTTGATAGCGTAAGAGATTTATCTTTCTCTTGGTTACAAGCGACTAACAGCGAAACCAAAGCCAGTATAATAGAACGACTGACTAAGGTTCGAGGTTTAAGGATGTGCGTTAATTGTTTCATTTGGCGTGACCATATTTTTGTCTGTTACATCATCTGGCACATCATCAACTTTTTGCAGATGGATACGCGAGAATACCTGCTGAGCAATGATTTGTTGCCCTTTTAAACTAAAGTGAATACCGTCGCCTGCTCTTAGCTTCACGCGGCTGCTACCATCACCGATATAATCAGAATAAATATCTTTTTCATATTTAAACATATCATTGACAGAAAGGTAAATTTCTCCCGTTTTTTCTGCTTCTTCCCGGTAAAGTTGATTTAGATAAGCCATACCTTGAGATAATTTTTGCTTACGCATATTCGGAGGACCAATCCAAATCACACTCACATTATGTTGGCGCGCATTATCAATAATGCTGGCGATACGTGCGCGATATAAGGTACCCCACGCTTCACTGGCAAATTTTAAATAACGTCCGCCACCATCTGGGGGCATGTCCCAAGGATCATTAGGCCCTAAAAAAACAACCAGTAACTTAATGGAATCATCGCTAGCTAACCGATTAGCAATAGTTTGAGGCCAATTAAAAAACTTAGGATAGGCTAATCCTGTGCTCTGTTTGCTCAAATCAATACTGCTTATATTATAATCTGTTTGCAATTGGCGTTTTAATAAGGGGGCAACGCCTTGCATCATTGAATCTCCAGCAAACAGCACTTTGTCTTTGGGAGATAATATGACATCTGTTTTTTGCACAATAGGTTTTTGGGCTTCAGCAGCGGCTTTTGTCAGATCAATAGTTGATGCATTTGCTAATGTACCTTGTGCATATTGACGTTGTAGGAGTTGCGGAAACTGTTGTGTTAATTGCGAAGCGGGGCGAGTATAGCCATTGATAAAATGTAGCCCTACTGCAAATCCTTCTGGAAAGGCGGTTTGTTCTTGACGAGGCGTTATTGGTTTAGCCTGATTATCCGGGTGATTAACTCGCAAATAATCACTATAGCTTGTTACTGCGACAAATACGCCATCTCGCAACTGACCTCCCACTTGCCAAGCATAATATTGTGATAAACCCGACCAAGGGGCAGGGCGATGGTATTGTTGTTGCCAAAAGCGCTCTAATGATGTTTGGTTTAGCCAAATAAGAAATAGTGTGCTGAAGAGCACCATTAAAGCCACTTTTACGGTCTTTTTTAAATTTGAACTGAAATCAAAAGCTGGCATAAATAAATCCCGGAACCCCATCAGGAGACAACATAAATATAATTGTAAGGATCAACGCTAATGGTAGTGGATAAACATACCAAGGCACTCTTTTCTCAAGTCGCGCAATAATTGCCCTTAAAGTGACAAAACAAGGATAAAGTAAGAACAGCCCCCAGAACATAAACAGGGTTAGCCCTTCGGCTTGTAGCGACTGCCAAGCACCTGCACTAAAGAGTTGTTGGATTAATATCCAAGCATCATTGACGGTTTGGCTGCGAAAAAAGATCCACGCAAAGCACACAAAATGGAAGGTAATTATCCAAGATAACAACATTTTTAATGATGCTAGCATGCTATTGGCGTCATGTTTGGCGGCGGGGAAAAGGCGGTGTTTGATATTTAATATCACCACACCAATACCATGAATGGCTCCCCAGATAATAAACGTCATAGCTGCGCCATGCCATAAACCAGAGATAACCATCGCGGCAAAGGCATTCATATTTTGTCGAATAACGCCCTTACGATTTCCCCCCAAAGGGATATAAACATAATCGCGAATAAACGTTGATAAACTTATATGCCAACGACGCCAAAAATCAGCAAGATTGATGGCTAAATAAGGTGCATTAAAGTTACGAGGGACAACAAAACCTAGTAATAGCGCAATACCTGTCACTAAATTGGTATAACCCGAGAAGTTAAAATAGATATGCCATGCATAAGCATAGGTCGCCACCAGTACTTGTCCGCTAGTGGCTAAATCAGGGGCATTAAAAATAGGATCGACATAATTTGTCGACAACCAACCACTTAACCAAAAGAGCTTAGCGATTGCTAATACAATCAGCATGATAGCCCCTTTATAGTCGATAATTTTACGGCTTGGTGCTTGAATTTGTGGTAAAAATTGTTTGGCACGATTAATCGGTCCCGCCACAATGCTTGGGAAAAAGCATAAGTAGAGCACGACATCAAGAAAAGGGGCTTTAGGGATCTCTTTGCGACACACTGAAACGACATAGCTAACAGAGTGGAAGATATAAAACGATAACCCTAATGGTGCCAGTAGTTCAATAATTGGTAATTCAACACTTAATCCCCACTGTGAGAATAGTTGTGTCAATGATTCTTGGAAAAATGAGTAATATTTAAAGGCAGTAAAATAGAGGGCAACTAACAGCCCCAGTAACCAATAAATCACTTTCGTTGATGTATAGCGGGTGAGTATATTGGCTAATGAGTAAATCAAAAGCGTATAGCTTAATAAGATAACAGCAGGACGGTAGTCGACATAGAATAGAAAAGCATAACTTACTATGATGAGTAAGATATTTTGGATCTTAACCTGTTTTTGGAAGAGCCAATAGATAATAAAAAAGCTCGTAAAGGCTCCGAGAAACTCGAATGAAAAAAAATTCATAAATGGCTCTAAGGGTGTGATTTAACAGTCATACCAAATGTGTTACTCCCTATATTATGAATTATTAGCTTGCTTTCAATCAAAAGATTATCTTGTGATAAATAAAAGCCACTTTTCAGATAAATGAAAAGTGGCTTTTGTTTGCTATGAATAGCTATTTAGGACTAACTTTCTCGTTTCGACTGTAACTGAACTTGCGTGATCAGCTTCTTATTTGAGTCGAACATTTCGGTCAGATAATCATTGTAACTTGAACCTAATTCTGAATAGCCTTTCAAGTCGGTGATTAACTGGCGTGGATCGAGTTGCTGTTGCGTCATTCTTTGCTGTGCTCTTGATGAGCGCAGTGAATTATAGGCGCGGTGCGTATTGAGATTACGCATATAAGCAATCACTGAGCCTTCAATATCCGGGTAGGCTGCATAGCCTTTGGTTTTCCCAGGGACATTATTGCAAGACCGGTTACCACATCGCATACCGAATAAGTTATTGTTTTGCTGTGCCAATTTTGATGTTCCCCAACCTGATTCTGTTGCGGCTTGCGTTGCGACAAAATGAGTCGGAATAATATCAACGCGAGCCAGTAACGAATCCCAATTCACTTTTTTGGGGCTGGTACATGTTACGCCATAGTATTGACAGATTTCACGCAGTTTTTTCAAATCTGCGCTGCCCCAGTGTTGGGCTTTACGTTGAGCGGTTAACCACTCACGATCTCTCAATATCTTATTATTAATGTTATCAATAATAGGAACTATGACATTTAAAAACGCTTTCTTACGCTGAGTTCCCGAGGGATATTTTTTCAAATCTGGCAACGAGGTTGTCGTGCTTTTGAATGTATCCGCCTGCAGCATTCGGGAACTGCCGGTACTGGTAGAGGCAAAACTCACACCAGTAAAGAGTAGTGAAATCAAGAAAGCGAAGACGGCACTTGTCCTCATCAATTGAGAGGGCATTGCTTCTCCTCGTTTAACTGGATAAAAATCGAACGAATACTAGCAAATTACTTTTTCTATAGCTACAAAATATCGCCTTACATTAGGATAACTACGAGTGCATTGTTAATAAAATGTATCTTATTTACTGGAACGCCTCGTTTTATAATCGCTTTTTTCTTTTAACAAAAAATGTGATTTTTGATTATTGTTCAGTTATTCTTATATAAATTAATGCTATTTAACTCAAATTTATCATAATTTAGCGTTTTTAATATGTCAATTTTGTTCAATGTTTAGTCATTTTTTGTTGTTTTTGGTCGAGTTTTTTGATCAATTTGGCGAGCTTTTTCTGCTAAATCAGCAAAATCCGCTTCTTTCCAATAAGTTTTAGGGATGGGTAAATTTGCCATCTGTTTAGTAGGCCAAAGCTGAAATTCTGCTAATTGTTTTAAAGAATAGCCTGCGTAAACATCGGGTAATGTCAGGTAATGAGGTGGAGTTGTCTCCCCAAAAGGCAATACCGGATAGCGTTTATCAGCAAGATGATAATCACGCTTTAATACTAAAAATTTATCGGGTACCCGCTCTTGGCTATTCCACCATTGACCATCAATTAAATCAAACCACTGCTGGGTGGCCTGACGAGGTTGCGCCTCTAGTTGAGCGAGTGCTGAGGGAATAATACGCTGCATTGATTGGTTATAGTACTCAAGGTTTGTGGCATCACCATTGAGGATCAGGGTAAGTGATAAGCGCGCCCCTATTAGGTTAGAGTAGAGATCTTCTGGTGAGAATGCGGAGATCCCTTCTGAAAATCCCGCCACAGAGCGATAACCGTACCACTGTGCAATCTCATGCCATACGGCAAGGCGATAAGCTAAACGCGCGGCAAGATAAGCACTTAAGGTATAACGTTGTCGATCACTACTAGGAGGAGTAAAGCGGTTAAAGTGAATTTTACGCTGTGCTAATTCTTCACTAAGTGTTAGCGTCCACTCTTGGCCTAATTTGGGATAGATATGGCTAAAGAGATAATAAGTATAATCTGCGGTATCACGAATATGGGCGATATCAAGAAAGCCCCCTTTATGTGAATAGACTATGCCCGACTTTTCACTGCCTATGCCTAATACTGCGGCAGTTCCCAGCCAAAAGTTATCGTTATAGCGATGATCACCTAAAGTAGAAGCTTCAACAATATTATCGATACGATAAAAGGGGATAGGTATTCCCCATGCTTTAACTTTTAAATTATAGCCAAAAGCACAGCAAGGCCTTAATCCATTAGGCGCATCAAGTGCGGGGGGCGTTTGCCAAACTTGTGAGGCTTCTTCTTGAGTTTCACTTTCCAGATGAGCGGCAATGGTTTCAGACACAGATGAGGTAGTGCATCCTGAAATGACCAATATGAAGATGATATTAAAAATAGCCAAACGCGTTAACATCAAAATGCCTCACCCACTTGGAAATAAAATCCCGTGCTCTCTTTACCGACACCAAAATCGAGGCGTACATTCATGCGTGGTTTAAATTCAAAACGATAACCAATACCAACACTGGGTAGCCAATGTCCTTTACCGAGATCACGTGCTTGATTACTCAATGTGCCACCTCCGGCCCATAATGCAATACCATGACGCCAACTAAGTTTTTGCCGATACTCTATCTGACTAGAAAAGACATGATTATCTTGATAACGCCCTTCATAATAGCCACGCATCTGATGGCCGTTACTTAATTTAGACAGTTGCGTCCATGGTACATCTCCTGAGGTAAAGCGAGCATAGCTATCAAAGGCGAGTACCGCATCTTCGGTTAATGGATAATAATAGTTGTACTGCATTTGAGTTGCATTAAAACGGTTATTACTACCGGTATCCGATGAATAATGAGTATAGCTAATATCAAAGGCTTGGCCTTGGCGAGCGTTAGGCAAAAAATCGCGACTGTCGTAGGTAAAGCGCACACTTAATCCTGAACTGGTAGAGCGTAATGGCAAATGACGTTTGCTCATATAGGCTTTAAACTCATCATCAGGTGCTGCTGCTTGTAAGTTAGCGTAATCCCAACCTAAGCCAATATAGGTGTTTTTGGTAATTTGACGTAGCAATGTCGGCGTTAAATGTAGCTCTTGTGAACGATATTGTGCAAAGTTCTTTTTAACTCGTCCTTCATGATAGCCTTGTCCCCAAAAGTTGGTCGGCACATTATTTAATGCGCCAGTAAGGTAAAAGCGCCATGTATCATCAGCAAGGTAAGTATAGTTACTAAAAGTCATACCAAAAGCCCCGGTTGATGAACCAAAGCCACTTAATGACAGTGATGAAATTTTACTGTCGGGACGACTATCTGCTTGATAAAGCCCAACAACGGCGATCCCAAGCCCCAACTCTAATTCAGGGGTATAGAAAGGCCCGGGTAAAACGCCCCAGTCGATGGTTTTACTGCGATCAAAATTATTGCTCCCTCCTAGTTGATTTAACCATTGGTCGATTTGTTGTCTATCAGGAAAGAGTTGGGCATTCGCTGTGTGTGAAATAAATAGGCTGGCAAAGGCCAGCCCATAAATAAAAGATGTTTTAACCATTAAAAACGGAACTCACCAGAAACAAAGAAACTATTACGATTATTAAAGCCCACTTCGGTGATCACATTAAAGTTACGGGTGACTTCTAAACGAGCCCCTACCGTTTGGTTCCATTTATGAGCAAGATGTTGTTCAACGTCGAATTTAATATTGCCACCAAATGAATTAACCATATCTTCAAAGTTAGCTGGTAAGCTTAATTTACTTACGTCACCTTTGAAGCGTTGGGTAATATCTTGATACATGGCACCTGTCCACACTTGTAGCTTGGTATTACCTTGGCCGGTGATTAAAGGTTGAAAAACAAATTCATAGCCAACACGAGGTGAAATGACTAAGGCTTTAATATCCCCATCAAGAATATCAAGACTTGTTTTGGTGTAGTTTAAATCAAAAGTACCAAAAAATTGGTTATAACCACCCGCTAAAGTAAAACCAGCACCATAGGTTTTTCCTTCAAAATCTAAATTAAATATTTCATTTTTAGCAACAGGGATAACCAAAGGGCCGATTTGAACATTAACATTTTTTAAGACTGAACGAGATGTACCTTTTGTTTTACCATATAAGCCATAAACATTGAAAAAAGGCAAAACCCAACTATCTAATTTGAGCATATGAGTTTCACTCTTTTCGCGTGTATGTCCAACATCAATTTTGACTATATCACTAAGTTGAGGTAGTGCTGGTGATGAAAAACCAATTTTATCCACAATAATATCTTGACGTAGATTCATATAGCTATAGCTTGCACCAAATGGCTCTGGTAAATCATAACCACGGGCGCGAGCTTCATCACCCCAAATAGGTAATACGCGAGATTGGCTTGCAGGAGTACGGGTATCTAACGAACCTTCGCTATTTAACGCAGTGCCGCCAGATTGGCTTACACTTAAAGAGAGCAGAGGGCGATCGCTATCCGCATAAGAAAAGCCAGTAGCAAGAAGAGAGGCAGCAAACACTACCTTATTAAAATGAGAAAAGTTCATATATAACCCACAAAAATAAAAAATAACCAAATAGTAAGTAAAAGAGTAGCGCGAAATTTTAGTCTTTTTCTTATATATGGTCACCAGCTATAAGTGCTAATTGCAGATAAAAATGCTTAGCAATATGTATTATCACGGTATTATCTAAGTGTTTTTAACTAATAATCATCTTTATCTTCAGTTATTCTTAATAAAAGCAGATGATTTTATGGTGATAAATAACGGGGTTTACCAAGCGTGATTGTACTATTTTTGTACAGCTATTGATAAGTTCCGATTAATTGGTCGCATTGATAAGTAACTGCGATAAGATATGCAGGATACCAAACTGGGGTGCAATAACATTAAGGAGTTGCGATGACTTATGATGAATTATACCAATACGCTATATTTATGTTGTCGCGTCGTGATTATGGTACCACTGAGCTGAAACGCCGTTTAGCACGAAGGATCAACGAAGTCGATAAAGCTAAACAGAGCACAACCGATGAAAGATGCTTAGAGCAAGTGATCGAGCGATTATTAGAAGGCCAATATCTGGATGATAATCGCACGGTATATGCTTTTTTTCGTCGTTATTTAAGTAAATCTTATGGCCCGCTGCGTATTCGCCAAGAGTTACGGCAAAAAGGCTTTCCCAGTGAAATTATTGCACGGGTACTAGAAGAAACAGAAACTGATTGGTATGCACTCTGCCAAGATCTTAAAGAGAAAAAATTTGGTACAGGTAAACCCAAAGATTTTAAAGAAAGAGCGAAACAGATCCGCTATCTCCAATATCGAGGGTTTACTTCTGATTATATCAATGCGTTATTTTAATTGATTAACGAAGTGCCATGGCATATTTATCATCAAACTAATTTTTATAAAGAATAGTTAATTTAAGTGAAATGTTAATTTAAAACTATTCTTTAATAATAAACTTATTTTATATACTCTTGTTTATATTTTTATTATTTCAATAGTTAATCATCATCTAATAAATATTAAATGACTGTTTTAGTCTCCTTTTAATATTAAATTAAATGACGATATTGCTCACAGATTTTAATAAATATATATTTAATTATCTATTTTTGACTAATATCTAATGTGATTGACATAATCATTATATTTTAAAAAATTTAATTATTATTGAGGATTTATTATGAAGAAAAATAAACTTATGCTATTTACTGCAACATTATTATTATCATCTGCAGGTATTATTTCAACAGCATCAGCTGAGGTGACATTAAAGCATGGCTATATTGATATCCCACCCAGCAGAGCTTTTCTTTGTTCATCCGAAGGGGAGAATTTAAATAAAAATTGTGGTCCGATACAGTATGAACCGCAATCCATTGAAGGGGATAAAGGGTTCCCTAAAGGTGGCCCAGCAGATGGTGAAATTGCCAGTGGTGGAAAGGCAACTTTTTCTGCTTTAAATGCACAAAGTGCAGATCGCTGGCATAAAGTGGCAATGAAAAGTGACGAAAATACTTTTAAGTGGACATTAACTGCAAAACATAGCACTGAATCATGGCGCTTCTTTATTACTAAACCCGGGTGGGATGTTAATAAACCATTGACCCGTGCTGATTTTGATTTAACACCTTTCTGCCAACGAAATGATAATGGGAAAATACCCACAGAAACCGTAACATTAAATTGTAATATACCAGAGCGTTCTGGTTATCAAATTATTTTAGGTGTTTGGGATATTGCTGATACGGGTAATGCTTTTTATCAAGTTATTGATGCTGAATTTAAAAAATAACTCGCTATATTTTATTTAAATAATTATTTTTGTCATACTGTTAATCTTAACACTATTAAGATTTTGGCTAGGATTAATAACAAAAAATTATATTAATGATAAGAATTAAATAAATATAACGGTTATTTTTGTTTAATTGTTAGCGCCGTGAAAATGGCGCTATTTTCATTAAACTGACTGGAAATCCTTCGCTCACAATGCTACTTTCTAATCTATACCTATAATTATTTAGCTTAAAACCAACATCATTGAGGCGCGATTATGGAAATCTATTTAGATACCGCAGATATTGAAGAAGTGAGAAAACTTTCACAAGTGCTTCCTATTGCTGGTGTCACTACCAATCCTTCTATTATTGCTCAATCAGCGCAGCCCATTGAAACGTTATTACCTGAATTAAAAGCCGCTATGGGTGGCAAAGGGCGGATATTTGCGCAGGTGATTGCCCGTGATATCGATACCATGATTGAAGAAGCATTGCGCATTGGTAATATTGCCGATAATACTGTGATTAAAATTCCCGTCACTGAAGCTGGCTTGGTTGCTATTAAACAATTAAAGCAAAAAAATATGTTGGTATTGGGGACTGCTATTTACAGTGTGTCTCAAGGGTTGATGGCGGCGCTAGCAGGGGCTGATTATATCGCTCCTTATGTGCATCGTATGGATAGACAAGGCTCTGATGGTGTGAGAGTAGTAAGAGAGTTGCAAACGCTGATTTCCATGCATAATTTACCCACTAAAATACTGGCAGCTAGTTTTAAAACACCACGCCAAGTGGTTGATTGTCTGTTGTCTGGCGCTTCGGCAGTAACCCTTCCGATAGAGCTTGCCTACTCTATTATCCGTTCACCCGTAGTCGATGATGCGATTAATAAATTTACTGATGATTGGTCATTAGCCTTTAATCGCCAATCATTGTAATGATTTTATTGTGTTTGTTATTTGGCGCCATTTAATGTTAATGGCGCCAATAAAATAATAATCATAGGTAAAATAAATATTATTCTTATTCAATTTTTCTGTCTATATTAAATAAAATCGCTATTGATAAAATAGAGTGTTTTAAAAGAATAGAATGCTGAATGTTGTACTATATTGTAGAAATATTGTCTGATTAAATTGATTGATAATAATTTATTATATCGACTTATGTTTTTAAAGTAAGATTATTCTCTACCAAATTATCATGTACGCGGATAAGGCGTAATTTAGTCACTTATTGATTTATATCTAATAATAAGTTGCCTTTCTGGTAATCTAAAAATAAATCTATTACTATAACCTTAGCATTTTAATGGATTAATAATATAATATTTTTATGCTATTTTGTTGTTTATAAACACTTTTATCATGTTCTTTTATTCTTTTTGTCCGTTCTTACTGTAAACTCAGTAAGTTGATTTTATTTATTTTTATTAGTGTTATTTTATATTTAATAACAACAAAATAAATTGTAATTAATGTGTTAATTAAAGAGTTTGGTTGTTAATGATATACAAAATATTATTTATTTTTAAATAACTAACTGAATGAATTAACAGGGAAAGCCGATACTCCGCGGTTAAATAAAATTAACATATAGTTATTATCTTTATTTAGAGATAAATAAACTTTGATTTGTAATATTGTTGGAGTAAATATGTGTGAAGAAGACATAAATAAACCACTCTATTTGTTAATTGCAGACTGGGTTCAAGAGCAACAACGCTGGGTGAGTGCGAAAGAGATCGCTAAAAATTTTGATATCCCCCAATGTAATGCGATTAATATCGTTTCTTATATTCTTTCTGATGTAAAAGAGATTGAGTGTGAAACCAAAAGTGTGCCTAATCAATTGGAAGGAAGAGGGTGCCAATGCCAACGGATGATCAAAGTCAGTCATATTGATCCTGCTCTTTACTCTCGTTTAAAAGGTCATACGCAAAGTAAAAGTCGTTTAAGCGCCCCAGAGAAATTAGCAGCTATGATCCCCCATGGGCTGAATCACCAACAAAAATGGCAATGGATGTTGTCAAAATCACAACGGCGTTAATTGATAGCCGAGTGTTAAAATAAAGCAATACGACAGGCGTTTGTTGTGCCTGTCGCTGTTGGTTTATTGACCTTTAGGTTTTACCTCTGTCGTGCCCCTTAAACGAGGACGATTAGCTTCAGGGGCTGTTAATGGTGTAGTTTCAACTAAGCCTTGACGACAACGAACAGTGAGATCTTGATATTCACGAGTGTTCATACGTTTCCACTGCATATCTTGGTCGCTAATATCACGTACATGTTTTGCTGGGCTTCCCATTAACATTTGTCGCGCCTGCCCTTGAAAGCCCGCTTTCACAAAGCTCATGGCGGCAACAATACTTTCCTCACCAATGACCGCACCATCCATAATCACGCTATTCATACCGACTAGGCTATCACGACCGATAATACAACTGTGAAGAATAGCACCATGACCAATATGACCATTTTCTTGCACAATGGTATCCATATCCGTATAGCCATGCATAACACAGCCATCTTGAAGATTTGCACCTGCTTCAACAATTAAACGGCCATAATCACCCCGTAATGAAGCCAAAGGGCCAATATAAACACCAGCACCAATAATGACATCGCCAATTAGTACTGCTGATGGGTGAATGTAAGCTGTTGGATGAACAACAGGAATAACCCCTTCAAATGCATAGATACTCATCAGTTTTCCTCTTAGTTGTATTATCAATTCAAGTGATAATTACCGTCCTTTCCATTCAGGTGAGCGTTTTTCGGCAAAGGCTAGCGGGCCTTCGAGTGCATCTTCTGAATGTAAAACACGTGGGTAATATTTTAGAACACCACTGCGCATTAATTTGTAGCCTTCTTCAATCGAAAGCTCGCTAGTGGCACGGTAGATCTCTTTTAATGCAGCGACTGCAAGTGGCGCACTGTTGGCGATTTGATCGGCTAATTCACGGGCGCTATCCATCAGTTCAGTCGCACTGACAACGCGGTTAGCAATGCCCCAGCGTAGCGCCTCTTGTGCATTCATACGACGGCCAGTCATGAGCATTTCATTGACAATTGCAGGAGGTAAGCGTTTAGGTAAACGTAAAACACCGCCACTGTCAGGAACAATACCTAATTGTGCTTCTGGCAAGGCAAAAGAAGCATTGTCTGAACAAATTATCATGTCGGCTGCCAGTGCTAATTCAAAGCCACCCCCAAAAGCATAGCCGTTAATGGCAGCAATGACAGGTTTATTAAGATCAAATAATTCCGTTAAGCCCGCAAAGCCACCAGCACCAAAGTCTGCATCAGGGGCTTCTCCTTCAGCTGCGGCTTTCAAATCCCAGCCGGCACAAAAGAATCGTTCACCAGCACCTGTAATAATGGCAACGCGTAAACTAGGATCATCACGAAAACGCATAAATACCTCACCCATTTCATGGCTGGTTTTGGCATCAATTGCATTGGCTTTCGGTCTATCTAATATAATTTCAAGCACTGAACCACGTGTTGTTAGATGTAATGATTGGCTCATGTCATATTCCTTTTTCAATAAAAATAAGCAGTTATAATTAACTGTCACGAAAACCCACTTATGGCTTATTGCAAATGCTTTTTGATCACTTTGCCCGAGCAATTACGTGGTAACCCCTGTTTAAACTCAACGGCGGAAGGCACTTTAAATTTCGCCATATTCTGTTCACAAAAGGCGAAAAAGGCTTCTTCACTTAACGTTTCACCGTCAACCAGTACCACAAAGGCTTTAATGGCTTCATCGCGAATATCATCAGGTACACCAATTACTGCTACATCTTGGATTTTAGGGTGTGATGCGATGATATTTTCAATTTCAATACAAGAGACGTTTTCACCACCGCGTTTGATCATGTTGCAACTGCGATCAACAAAATAGAAAAAGCCTTCGTCATCTCGATAACCATAGTCACCCGTGTGTAACCAACCATCAGGCTCTAGCGCTTTTTCTGTTGCATCGGGGCGATTGTAATACTCTTTAAATAAGGTTTTTCCCGCTTCACCTTTGACGCAGATCTCACCGACTACACCGTTAGGAACTTGCTGATTTTGTTTGTCGCGAATTTGCGCTTGATAACAAAATCCCGGTCTACCAATAGATGGCCAGCGGCGTTTATCACCAGGTCTGTCACCGATTAAGCCAACAATGGTTTCTGTCATGCCGTAAGAGGTGAGTAATCGCACATTAAAGCGTTCAATAAAGGCATCTTTCTCCTCATCTGCAAGATTGAGGTAAAACATCACTTCGCGCAGTTTATGTTGCTTTTCATCTGGTGAGACTGGTTGTGCCATTAAGGTGCGCATCATCATGGGTATGCATTCTGTTACCGTTGCTTGGTATTTGAGAATTTGCTTCCAGAAGGCTCTTGCACTGTATTTTTCCAGTAGTACAAATGTGGCACCTACAGAAAAAGCAGGAAGTGATGCGGTACACTGGCAATCGATATGAAAAGCAGGCATGACGGTAAGATAGATATCATCTTCCCGTAAGGCGTTCTGCCATGAGGAGTAGTAGCCAGCAAAACGTAAATTATAATGCGTAATAACTACTCCTTTGGGTTGTGAAGTAGTACCTGAGGTAAAAAGGATTTCAGCCGTGTCATCCACACTTAATGGGGTGTGATGATTAAGCGTAACGGGATGCTTGGCTTTTTCACTTAAAAAATCAACAACCCCTTGTTCAGTGGGGAGACAGTTTTCTGTTATTAAAAACAGTTGCGTTAAAGGAGAGTGCTTATCGTGCAACATCGGTTGGTAAATTGGAGAGAAATTATCACTTGTTACCACAAAGTGTGCTTGGCAATGGTTAATGATCCAAGCACTCTCTTCATACATAAAGCGGGCATTAATGGGCACCATAACAGCGCCAATTTTTGCCAGTCCAAACCAGCAAAAGAAAAATTCTGGGCAGTTATCAAGATGTAAGGCAACATGGTCGCCTTTTTTTATACCACAGGCATGAAAAAGATTTGCGGCTCTGTTGATCTCTTCATTTAATTCACTGTAGCTAAATTGTCTGACTTTCCCTTGTGCAGATTCAAAAATTAGCGCTGTTTTTTTATCATAAACTTCAGCTAAATCATCCCACATTTGCCGTAAGTGTTGTCTGCCAATCACATCCATTAAACTGTTATCCCATGCTTTTGCCGTAAGCTCAGGTATTGTGGGATAGTGCCACTTGTACCTGAGTCTAACGGTATTTACTCTACGATTTTAGCTAGCCCTTTATCGACTAGCTCCCTAATTTGTTCGTCGCTATAACCGATATTTTTCAAAATCGCATTGGTATCCATGCCGTGAGCAGGCATACCACGCCAGATTTTTCCTGGATTATTTTTGAATTTCGGCATGATATTTGGTCCCTTACAGGTTTCACCACTCATCGTTTTCCATTGAGTAATTGACTCTCGAGCCACGTATTGTGGATTGCCTTCTAATTCAGGAATGGTTAACACTTTTGCACTGGCAATATTGAGTTCAGATAGGCGTTTTAGTACGGCGGTAATCGGCTGGTTGGCTAGCCATTCATCTAATTTATCTTCAAAGAGTTGACCATGAGGGCAATTAATACGGTGGATCAGTTGTGTCCCTTTGGGGACTTCAGGAGTACCTAATAGATGAGCAAGACCAATATCTTTAAAAATTTCTTCAATTTGAGTGATGCCGACCACTTCCATCACGATATAACCATCTTGGCAACGGTATAAGCCACAGCCGGCATAGTATGGATCTTTGCCTTTGGTCATTCGTGGACAGATTTCTCCGCCATTAAAATAGTCCATCATAAAGTATTGCCCCATTCGCAACATTACTTCATACATTGCAATATCAATACTTTCCCCTTTGCCCGTTTGTTGCACTTTGTACAGTGCCGCTAATGCTGAGGTGGTTGCCGTCATACCAGAGAAATAGTCAGCGGTATAAGGAAAAGCGGGCATAGGTTGGTCTTTATCGCCGTTTTGAATGAGATAGCCACTAAATGCTTGAGCAATAGTGTTGTAGGCTGGAAGGTTGGTATATTGCGGATCGCCATATTGACCAAAGCCGGATAAGTGCGCGATAACCAATTTAGGGTTATGCTCCCATAAAACCTCATCGGTAATACCGCGACGGGCAAAGGCAGGACCTTTGCTGGCTTCGATAAAAATATCCGTGGTTTCCATTAATTTTAGGAAAGCATCACGGCCTTCGTCTTTGAAAATATTTAACGATAACGCATGTAGATTGCGACGGGAAAGCTGTGGATAATGGGGTTGAACACGAATGGTATCCGCCCATGCAACGTTTTCAATCCAAATGACCTCCGCACCCCACTCTGCAAACATCTGTCCTGCAAATGGCCCGGCAATCTCAATACCTGAAAACACCACACGAACTCCAGCTAGTGGCCCAAATTGTGGCATGGGTAAATGTTCTGTCATAATGTCACCTCGTCAGTGGACTGTTTGAACACTCCCTCACTCGATGTTAAGAGAGTGCTCTGCGATTAATTAACGATACTGTTTCAGTACAGCGCGTCCTAATGTCAGGATCTGCATTTCATCAGAGCCACCAGATACACGGTCAACGCGTAGATCACGCCAAAAACGTGCAATACGGTGTTCACCTGCGATCCCCACACCACCCAGCACTTGCATCGCACTATCAACCACTTCAAAGGCTGCATTCGCACAGAAGTATTTACACATTGCAGCATCACCGGAGGTAATTAAGCCATTGTCACTTTTCCATGCAGTTTCATATAACATGTTGCGCATTGAATTGAGTTTGATCGCCATATGGGCGAATTTTTCTTGAATAAGTTGGAAGCGACCGATAGTCTCACCAAATTGAACCCGTTGGTTGGCGTAGCGCGCCGCATCTTCAAACGCACACATGGCGGTACCATAGTTAGTCAGTGCCACTAAGAAACGCTCATGATCAAACTCTTCTTTCACACGGTTAAAGCCGTTACCTTCGCGACCAAACATATCTTTTTCTTCAAGTTCAACGTTGTCGAAGGTGATTTCACAGCAGCTATCCATACGTAAACCCAGTTTTTCTAACTTAGTGACTTTAATGCCGGGTTTACTCATATCGACAAACCATTCGGTAAAGATGGGTTTATCAGGGGAAGCCGCATCACGACTCATCACGACGATATAAGGGGTATAAGCACTACTGGTGATAAAGCATTTGCTACCGTTGAGGTAAACTTTGCCATTTTTACGGGTATAAGTGGTTTGTAAGCTACCCACATCAGAGCCAGCCCCCGGTTCAGTGATCGCTGAGTTCCACATCTGTTTGCCTGTACCACGAAACGCCATGATTTTGTCGATTTGTTCTTGAGTCCCTTCACGCAATACGGTGTTAAATCCCCCCGGTAATTGATAGAGCACATAGGTTGGCGCACCTAAACGACCTAATTCCATCCAAATTGCGGCAACAGTAACAAATCCGGCATTTAAGCCACCGTGCTCTTCAGGGATAAGCAGATTGTCAATTTCCATATCCGCTAAGGCCTTAACAAAACGCTCTGGGTATTTACTTTCGCGATCACACTGTGCGAAATAAGCTTCCCAGTTTTCACTGGCCATTAATTCGCGGACACCGTCAACAAACAGTTCCTGCTCATCATTCAATCTAAAATCCATGTTAATAACCTCTTAATGTGTCATTTTTTGCGTATAGGGAGATCAATCTTTCCAGTGCACTTTGGCATCTTTTATAAAGGACAAGGTGACCATGATATTGACGAAAAATAGTGGGCATCCTCCGGCAATAATGGCGGTTTGGATCGGTTTTAAGCCGCCTAATGCTAGTAAAATAATGCCGATAATACCGACTAATACAGACCAGCCGATGCGTACCAATAATGGTGGTTCAGCCCCTTCTTTCATGGAGCGACAAGTTGACATTGCTAGTGTGTAAGAGCAGGCATTGATTAAAGTGACTGTGGCGATAAAGCAGAGAATAAAGAAGCCCCACATGGTTGCTGTACTGAGGGGTAAAGCGGCCCATGTTTCGATAATGGCGCGTGGCACACCATATTGATCAATCAGTTGCGGAATATTAAGGATATTTTGGTCAATCAGTTGTAAAGTGTTACCCCCCAGAATAGTCCAAATCAGCCAAGTTCCTGCGGTTAAACCTGATACCATTCCTAAACATAATTCACGAACAGTACGACCTTTAGAGATACGCGCTAAGAAGATACTCATTTGAATGGCGTAAATAACCCACCAAGCCCAATAGAAGACAGTCCAAGCCTGAGGAAAACCCCCTTTACCAATAGGATCGGTGTAAAACAACATACGTGGCATATACATCAGCAATGTACCCACAGAATCTGTGAAGTAATTGACAATAAAGCTGGCACCACCCACGATAAATACCCAACCTAACATTAAGAAGCTCAGGTAAGTACGCACATCACTGGCGATTTTTACCCCTTTTTGTAGACCAAATGCCACGCAAATAGCGTTGAGTAAGATCCAGCAAGAGATAATAATGGCATCTAATTGTAGAGTGTGAGGAATACCAAATAAGTATTGAATACATTCAGTTACCAAAGGCGTTGCAAGCCCAAGGCTGGTGCCCATTGCTAGGATCAAGGCGACCAAATAGAAATTGTCGACGACAGTACCAAATAAACCATTAACGTGTTTTTCACCCACTAATGGCGTTAAAGTGCTACTTGGGCGGATCACTTCCATTTTGCGTACAAAAAAGAAGTAAGCGAAGGCGACAGACAGGAAACTATAGGTTGCCCAAGGTAGCGGGCCCCAGTGGAATAAGCTGTAAGCTAACCCTATCTCTTTGGCTGGTGCGGAGTAACCTTCCATACCGAAAGGAGGACTTGAAATGTAGTAGTATATTTCAATTGAGCCCCAAAACAGCACAGCCGCTGATGTACAAGAAGCAAACATCATAAAGATCCAGCTTGCCGTACTAAATTCTGGTTTCTCATCGCCCAGGCGTTTTTTGGCATAACGTCCAAAAACCAACCAGAACCAGCCCCCGAACATGATCACCATATACCATTCGAAGGCCCAACCCCAGACATTGGTAACATAGCTGAAAACGGCATTGATCACTTCATTTGAAGCGTCAAGATCGCGTACCGTTAACCAGCATAAAATACCAACAATGATTAATGGCGGAAAAAAAACCTTCGGTTCTATTCCTGCCTTTTTATTATCTTTGCTCATAGGTAAATTTTCCAAATATATTTAGCGCAGAAGTTTAATAAGTGTTAATTCCTAATTTCGAATAAACTCTATTAGTTAGATCCTATATATTCCATTAATTGGTTTTTATCATAATCAAAAAACAAGCCGATTGGCTAATTTATAAAATCATTAATGAAGAAGAATAATGGATATTATTAATGTTTCATTCTGTTATTCACTTCACACTATTCTTTTTGTCGATTTTATGTTACGTTTTATAACCTTTTATTTTCATTTTAATTGATTGATAAATAATGATATATTTAGGCTTGTAATAAATGTGTTATATTCGCTCTTTCAATATTGTTGATCTTTGTGGCAATATTGAATATTAAATAAATCATTTCTTATTATGTTCAATATTGTTGATCCAGATAACAATATTGAAAGTTAATCACTTTAATTAAATTTAATTTCAATATTGGTGATGTATTTAGCAATATTGAACGCTATCCATCTCTTATTTAATAATCTTCAATATTGGTGATCTAGATTTAATTTCTTAATCATTTAATTGTGTTAATTGTATATTACATTGCCAGAGTAAATGACATATTTATTAATTTCAGGAGATGTAATGAAGATTATTACATGTTACAAGAGTGTTCCCGATGAACAGGATATTGTGGTCAATAATGCCGATGGTTCACTCGATTTTTCGCGCGCCAATAACAAAATTAGCCAATATGATTTAAATGCGATTGAAGCGGCAAATCAGTTAAAAACACAACTTGATGGTATTCAAATTACGGCAATGAGCGTAGGTGGTAACGCGCTGACTAACGTTAAAGCACGTAAAGATGTGTTATCTCGTGGTGCTGATGATCTCGTGGTGGTGGTCGATGAGCAATTGGAAGCTTCTCTTCCTTATCAAACGGCGACAGTGCTTGCAGCAGCTGCAACTAAGCAGGGGTACGATCTTATCTTATGTGGTGATGGCTCGGCAGATCTAAGTTCCCAACAAGTGAGTTTGCTGGTGGGGGAGATCTTGAATATTCCTGCCATTAATGGGGTTAATAAAATTGTTTCTATTACAACTGATTCCATCACCGTTGAACGCGAATTAGAAAACGAAATTGAAACGCTTACTATCACCTTACCTGCGGTGATTGCCGTTTCTACCGATATCAACTCTCCGCAAATTCCATCCATGAAAGCCATTTTAGGTGCCGCTAAAAAGCCGGTTCAACAATGGAGTGTGGCCGATCTTGGTTTAGAGCCCATAACACCACGTTCAGAGCAAACCGTGTTAGCACCGAAACAAAAAGTACGTCAGCGCATCATTATTGAAGGTGATGGCGACGATCAAATTGCTGAATTTGCAGAATATTTACGAAAAATTATTAAGTAATAGGGGGAGTTATGAGCCAGTTTTCAACTGTTTGGGTGTTGAGTGATGTACTTTCCCCTTTACCAGAATTAATGGGGGGAGCTTCTTCATTAGGTCAATCAATCAATGTCTTTACCTTTAATGATGAGCAAAGCATCGCTGCCTTTAAATTAGGGGCGACAGCGGTTTTCCAATTAGAAGGTAAACCTGATGATCGCATTATGGAAGATTATGCACAAAGTATCGTTGAAACCATTAAATCACATAGCGATGCCGGCTTGGTCTTACTGCCAAATACGCGTCGTGGCAAATTATTTGCCGCTCGTTTAGGTCACCGTTTAGCCGCGGTAGTATCAAATGATGCACAATCGTTAAGTACCCAAAATGATGCATTAGTGGCAAAACATATGGTTTACGGTGGACTTGCCTTTGGTGATGAAACATTAACAACACCTTATTGTGTTGTTACCGCAAGTACTGGTGCTTTTGACGTTGCATCAGAAACACAGGCTACGGGTACGGCACAAAAAGTAGCATGGATTGCCCCTTCACAAAGCATTATTTGCCAGTCCATTCAGCCAAGAAAAATCAATGCCGTCGATCTGGATAAAGCCCGTTTTGTGGTCAGTGTTGGTCGTGGTATTGGCAGTAAAGAAAATATTGCTATTGCAGAAGAGTTAGCAAAAGAGATTGGGGCTGAAATCGCCTGCTCCCGCCCTGTGGCTGAAAATGAAAAATGGATGGAGCATGAGCGTTATGTTGGCATTTCTAACTTGATGCTTAAGCCAGATCTGTATTTGGCGGTAGGTATTTCAGGGCAAATCCAACATATGGTTGGTGCAAATGGATCACAAACCATTATGGCGATCAACAAAGATAAAAATGCACCTATCTTCCAATTTGCTGACTACGGCATTGTCGGTGATGTAATGAAGATTTTGCCTGCACTTACCCGTCAACTATCTAACTGATTTAGTCAGCAGAGAAGATAACTTCTCTGCTTTATTTGCAAGTTCTGGAGATGTTATGTCCGATTCCGAAGATATTTTCGATGCCATTATTGTTGGCGCAGGATTAGCGGGCTCTGTGGCTGCACTTGTTTTAGCCAGAGAAGGTGCGCAGGTATTGCTAATAGAAAGAGGGAACTACGCCGGCGGAAAAAATGTAACGGGTGGTCGTCTATATGCCCATACCCTTGAGCGCATCATTCCTGAATTTGCGCAACAGGCTCCGGTTGAGCGGGTGATCACCCATGAAAAATTGTCATTTATGACACAAACAGGGGCTATGACTATCGACTATCAAAACGCTGAAACGCATAACCCTAATCATGCCTCTTGGTCTGTATTACGTGGTGAATTTGATCAATGGCTAATGGCGCAAGCCGAAGATGCAGGCGCCCAGTGTATCACGGGCATTCGTGTTGATAAGTTAGTTGAGCGTGACGGTAAAATTGTCGGTGTAGAAGCAGATGGTGATGTATTAGAAGCCAAAGCAGTGATTTTGGCTGATGGTGTGAACTCACTTTTGGCTGAACAGTTAGGCATGACAAAACGAGTTGCAGCTGAAAATGTTGCCGTGGGCGTAAAAGAGATCATCGAACTGCCTGAAAGTGTCATTAAAGATCGTTTTAACCTAAAAGATAACGAAGGTGTGGCTTGGTTATTTGCCGGCTCTCCTACCGATGGGCTAATGGGGGGCGGTTTTTTATATACCAATAAAACGACGCTTTCTTTGGGGCTTGTCTGTGGGCTTCACCATATTAAAGATGCCAAAAAATCGGTTCCACAAATGCTAGAAGATTTTAAACAACATCCCGTTGTAGCACCGCTGATTGCTGATGGAAAAATGGTGGAATATAGCGCCCATGTGGTACCTGAGGCAGGTTTGCGAATGCAACACGAACTTGTTCGCGATGGTGTTTTGATAGCAGGAGATGCGGCAGGCATGTGTATGAATCTAGGCTTTACCATTAGAGGGATGGATTTAGCCATGGCATCAGGGGAAGCTGCTGCAAAAACGGTGCTTTCAGCAATGGCAAAAAATGATTTTAGTAAACAAACCCTTAATGAGTATCTCAACCATTTAGCACAGGGGCCTTTGCGCGATATGAAAGCATATCAACGTATGCCTGATTTACTAGATAATCCGCGTATGTTTACTGCTTATCCTGACATGGTGGTTGGTATTGCAAAAGATCTCTTTACTGTCACCGATGATGCCCCTGTACCGATGCGTAAAACCATCATGCGTCATAGCAAAAAAGTGGGGTGGATGAATTTAATAAAAGATGGGATCAAAGGAGTAAAAGCAATATGAGTTCTCCTGTAAATGTCGATGTCAAATTGGGCATCAATAAATTTAATGTCGATGAAGAAAATCCACATATCATCATTAAACAGCAACCTGATATGCAAGTATTAGACACACTGGTAAAAGCTTGTCCTGCGGGTCTTTATAAAAAACAACAAGATGGTAGCGTCAGCTTTGATTATGCAGGGTGCTTAGAGTGTGGAACGTGTCGAATTCTCGGTTTAGACAGTGCGCTTGAAAAATGGGAATACCCACGCGGAACGTTTGGCGTGGAATATCGTTACGGATGATATATCGCTACTTTTCTCCCAGCGCTGTCTCCGGCCTGGGAGCTTTTCTTTCTTTGGTTAAAAATAGACTAGGACGCAGTCATGCAGCCCAGAAACTTTGATGATATTCGTTTTACCTCAGTACATCGTCGAGTGATGTTATGGGGAAGTGGCGGCCCTTTTCTTGATGGTTATGTATTAGTCATTATTGGTGTGGCGCTCGAACAATTAACACCTATATTACAGCTTGATACGCGATGGATTGGTTTGCTTGGTGCGGCAACATTAGCAGGGCTTTTTATTGGTACCTCACTTTTTGGCTATATTTGTGACAAAGTAGGGCGCCGTAAAATGTTCCTCGTTGATATTGTGGCTATTGCGGTGATTTCTATTGCGACCATGTTTGTTTCAACACCAATAGGGTTGTTAGTGATGCGCTTCCTTATTGGGATTGTGATTGGCGCTGACTATCCTATTGCAACTTCGATGATCACCGAATTTTCCAATAAAAAGCAACGTGCCTTTGCCGTCGGATTTATTGCTGCTATGTGGTATATCGGTGCGACATGTGCCAATTTAGTGGGTTATCTTTTATATGATGTCCAAGATGGCTGGCGTTGGATGTTAGGCAGTGCTTTTATTCCTTGCGTTATTATTCTAATTGGTCGCTTTGATCTCCCTGAATCACCGCTTTGGTTAATACGCCAAGGGCGTATTAAAGAGTGTAATAAAATGATGATCAAACTCTTTGGCGAGCCTGTGGTCTTTGAAGCAGAAGATGCTAAAACGACCCGTTTTATCGAATTATTTAATAAACGCCACTTCTCATTTGTGCTCTTTGTTGCCGTAATTTGGACCTGCCAAGTGATCCCGATGTTTGCCATTTATACTTTTGGCCCTCAAATTGTCGGTTTATTAGGATGGGATACAGGAAGAAGTGCGGCATTAGGCAATGTCGTGATCAGCCTATTTTTTATGTTGGGTTGTATTCCCGCAATGTTTTGGTTAAACCAAACGGGGCGACGCCCACTGTTAATTGGTAGTTTTGCGATGATGACTTTAGCATTATTCACGCTGGGGATATTCCCGAATTTACCGATTTTATTCGTTATCTTAGCGTTTGCTACCTATGCTTTTTTCTCGGGAGGACCTGGAATTTTACAGTGGCTTTATCCGAATGAATTATTTCCAACCGATATCCGAGCATCGGCGGTGGGGGTTATTATGTCGATAAGCCGTATTGGGACGGTTATTTCCACCTGTGCGCTTCCCGCTTTTATTGCCACTTATGGGATCAATACCACAATGCTGGTGGGGGCGGCTATTTCTCTGTTTGGGATGATGGTATCAGTACTGTTTGCACCAGAAACGAAGGGATTAACGTTAAAGCAGACATCAACGATGCCTATGCGACGTGGTAAATAAAACCTTTAATTGATCATTAATAAAATAAGTTAAGTGCTTTAAATAATTTTTTATTTAGATGTTATAAAAATTAATTGTTATTGTTTTTATATTATTTTGATTTTAATGATTACGTTAATGTTTATTGATAAGATTTTTTTATATTCTTAAATGATTTGTGTGTTTTTATATTGAAAAAGAGAGTGGTGTTGTTTTCTTATTTAAATAAAATACCGCTCTCTTTTTTTATTAATAATAACACCTTTATAACGCCTTGATTTCAATTTTATCTTATTGTTATTAATTATACTTCAATTACAAATTATATTTAACTCACCAAATATAGACCTCAATCACAAATCTCTCTCAGATTATTCAAATGACGAAAAACAGTTCGTTATTTACCAAGAATGAATTATTTCCCCTACCCAGAATAAGGTCATTACAGATGTAAACATCAGAAAAGAAGCGGTTAAGTAGGTATTTATGACCTTATTAGAAACGACAGTTAAAGAATGTCTAAACAATGTAGTGAAGCAATATGCGTCACAAACGGCCTTAATTGAAAACCAAAGTAAAAAAACACTGTCTTGGCAACAATTACAACAAGAAGTCGAGAGTGTTGCGCGTGGCTTTTTATCCATGGGGTTAACAAAAGGCGATCGTTTAGGTATCTGGTCTGCTAATAGTAAAGAATGGATAATTTGTTTTCTTGCAGCTGCTCAAATTGGTATTCCGGTTGTTTGTATTAACTTTCATTTAAAAAAAGAGAGTTATTAGATTTATGCCGATTAACTGGAATTAAAGCACTCTGTTTTTCTGATGGTTTTAAAAGTAATCATTTTATTGAGGTTATTAATTATCTTTCTAAAAAAGCATCAAAAAATAAAGACGCATTACCTCAATTATTTATTAGCATGGGAAATCAACAGGCAGAAAAAAGCGTCTCTTTATCTCAATTAAAAGAAATTAGCCAAAAAATATCAGACAAAGCATATCAACATGCTATTGAACAAGTTAGCGTAAAAGATTTACTAACTATTCAAATGACCTCTGGCAGTACAGCAATGCCGAAAGGTGTCATGTTAAGCCAATATAATGTTATTAATAATGCCATGCTGTCAGCACAGCGCTTAGGTGTTACGCATGATGATGTGATTTGTCTTGCGGTTCCGCTATTCCACTGCTTTGGACTCTCTTCTTGTCTCTTTTTTGCGTTAACAACAGGGTGCCAACTTGTTCTTCTTGATAATTACAACGCTGAAGATGTATTAAAAGCCATTCAACATCATCGTTGCACCATTATGCATGGTGTACCGACCATTTTTAGTCGTTTAATGAAGCATGAACAATTTTCTCACTATGATTTATCGAGTCTTGATAAAGGCATTATCGCAGGAGCAAGTTTCCCTCCTGCGTTAATTGATGACATTGAAACTATCCTCGGAATGAAAGGGATCACTATCTCTTATGGTCAAACAGAAGCCTCACCGTGTTGCACGCAAACTCTCCCTAATGATGCTTTAGAGATAAAACGTCATTCTATTGGTAAGCCTTTACCTTTTGTTGAAATGAAAATTATTAATCTGAAAACAGGTAAACCGGTGCCAGTAGGCATTTTAGGTGAAATTTGCACCCGTGGCTTTCATGTGATGATGGGTTATGACAATGCGCCAGACAAAACCAAAGAAGCGTTAGACGAAGAGGGTTGGTTGCACACGGGGGATATTGGCTATATCGATGAACAAGGAAATTATCACTATGCCTATCGTATAAAAGAGATTGTGGTACGCGGTGGTGAAAATATCAGCCTGTGTGAAATAGAAGAAGCCATTGCTGAATATGTGGGTGTTGATGCAACAAAAGCATTTGGGATCCCCTCTGCCGATTTAGGTGAAGAAGTGATTGTCGCTATTTGTGTGCAAAAAGGCTACAGCATTGGTGAAAGTGAATTACGTGAATTTCTACAAGAGCGACTAGCTCGCTACAAAATCCCCAAAGAACTCCATTTCTTTACAGAATTTCCTCATACCCCTTGCGGAAAAATTGATGTGCAGGCGCTGAAATTGCAATTGGGTTATGGCGTTTCAATCAAGGATGAAAAAAACATGGTAGCGGGTTAAGTGGCAACGGATTTATCCACATTCTGACAACAGCAGTATGAAGTCTAAAAATAATTAGGAGAAGAAATGACAAGTCATAAAGCACTGGAAGGTGTCACCGTAGTTGAATTGGCGACCTTTATCGCAGTACCTGCAGCGGGGCGTATTTTAGCTGATATGGGTGCGAACGTAATTAAAATCGAATCTCCAAGTGGCGATAACTTACGCTATACAGCACCAACAGAAGGCCGTCCATTAGATCAACATGAAAACACCAGTTTTGATTTAGAAAATGCGAATAAACGTGGGATTGTGTTAAATACGAAAACAGAAGCAGGGAAAAAAATCCTGTTTGAACTATTAGAAAAGGCGGACATTTTCTTAACTAACTGGCGTCCCGGCGCAAGAGAGCGTGCAGGTTTAGATTATGAAACATTAAAACAACGTTTTCCAAAATTAGTGTACGCCAGTGTGACGGGGTATGGCGATGAAGGTCCAGATAAAGACTTACCGGGCTTTGATTATACTGCATTCTTTGCCCGTGGTGGTATCTTAGGTTCTCTGTACCAAAAAGGCACAGTACCGATGAATGTGATCCCCGGTCTTGGCGATCACCAGTGTGCATTAGGCTTGGTTTCAGGTGTGTTAGCCGCTTATATTCGTGCTAAAAACATCGGTCAAGGTGAGTACGTTTCAACAAACTTACTGCATACCTCTATTTACACTCAAGCGATTATGATCCAAGCGGCGCAATATCCAGATTATGGCCAAGCTTATCCTATCGATCGCCGTACAACTACCAGCCCATTTATTTTGGCTTATAAAACGAAAGACGATCGTTTTATTCAAGTCTGTATGCCTGTTTACGATGCTTATTATCCAACCTTTATTTCGTGTATTGGTCGTCCAGATTTAGCAGAGGATGCTCGTTATACACGTCTACAAGAAGTGGCAAAAAATAATCGATCTCCTGAACTGTATGATCTGATTTGGCAACAAGTAGAGCAAAAAACAGCGTCAGAGTGGGCTGATATTTTCACCAAAAACGATATCCCATTCAGCATTGCTCAAACTTGGGAAGAAGTGTTGGAAGATAAACAAGCTTGGGCAATTAACACCTTCTACCACATGAAATACAAAAATGGCAGTGAAAAAGCCTTGGTTCGTCCACCGATTGATTTCTTGGAAAGTGGTTTACCTGAATACCGTCGTGGTCCTTTGTTAGGCGAAGACACACCGTCTGTATTAGCTGAATTAGGGTATAGCGCTGAAGAGATAGCAAACCTTGAAGCCAATAAAGACGTGATGACGTGGAAAGAATAATCCACTGATTTTTTTAATTTTCAGGAGAGCAAAGGCATGCAACAAGACATTTTCACAATGGGCGTTGATATCGGATCGTCTGCATCAAAATGCATCATCATGAAAAATGGTGACACTATTGTCGCGAAGTCGTTGGCATCAGTAGGAGCTGGAACCTCTGGGCCTGAAAAAGCAATCAATGAAGTATTACATCAATTTGGTGGCGATCTCAGTCAGATCAGCTGGATCTGTGCAACCGGATATGGCCGTAATTCTCTGAAAGAAGCCAACAAAGAGGTGAGTGAACTTAGCTGCCATGCGAAAGGTGCGCACTTTCTTTTTCCGGGTGTGAAAACGGTGATTGATATCGGTGGCCAAGACGTTAAAGCACTTCATATGGATGGTACAGGCCGTTTATTAAACTTTGTGATGAATGACAAGTGCGCTGCGGGTACAGGACGTTTTTTAGATGTGATGTCGCGAGTATTAGAAACCAAGATTTCCGATCTCGCTCAAGAGGGCGCTAAGTCCACTAAAAAAGTCACTATTAGCTCAACCTGTACTGTGTTCTCTGAATCTGAAGTTATCTCCCATCTCGCGAATAACGAAACAATACCCGACGTCATTAATGGTATTCATCGCTCAGTGGCTAGTCGTATTGCCGGTCTTGCCAAACGAGTCGGTGTGGAAGCTCCTGTTGTCATGACAGGCGGTGTAGCCAGTAATTTTGAAGTTGTTCGTTATGTTAGCGAAGAGCTGAACGTCCCTATCGCCACTTCACCATTATCACAATACAACGGGGCAATAGGTGCAGCCATTTATGCCTTTGAAGCGTATCGCCATCAACTGGAAGACGATGCGTTAACAATAGGAACATTAAAATGAGCAATATAGATATGAATGCGCCGGATTACATTCCTGCGAAAAAACGACTGCAAAAAATCGCTGCTGATGCTTATCAACGTGCGTGGGATGCAAAAAACAGCGGTGAAAAAATAGGGTGGTGTGCCTCTAACTTCCCTCAAGAAATTGCTGAAACATTAGGTTTATGTGTGGTTTACCCTGAAAACCAAGCCGCTGCAATTGCAGCGAAAGGTGCGGGTTTAAAAATGTGTGAGCATGCAGAAAGCATGGGATATTCCAACGATATCTGTGCTTATGCTCGTATCAGCCTCTCTTACATGGATATTAAACAGTGTGAAGAGATGGATATGCCACAGCCAGACTTCTTACTGTGTTGTAACAATATCTGTAACTGTATGATCAAGTGGTATGAAAATATCGCTTATGAGCTGAATATTCCGATGATCCTTATCGATATTCCTTATAAAAATGACTATGACACCGATGATGTCACGGTGAAATACGTTCAAGCTCAATTTGATGATGCCATCAAACAGCTCGAAAAAGTTACAGGCAAAGTGTTCTCCGAAGAGAAATTTAAAGAAGTCTGTGAAATTTCGCAACGTACAGGGCGTGCATGGTTAAAAGCGGCTGAATATTGCCAATATGAGCCGTCTCCAATGAATGGTTTTGATCTCTTTAATCACATGGCTGTTGCTGTTTGTGCTCGCGGTAAATTAGAAGCTGCTCTGGCTTTTGAGCAACTGTGTGAAGAGATGGAACAAAATATCAAAGAGAAAAAATCGACTTACCGCGGTGAAGAAAAATACCGTGTTCTCTTTGAAGGTATTGCGTGCTGGCCTTACTTACGAGCCACATCGACCCCGTTAAAAGAGCAGGGTATCAACGTGACTGCAACTGTTTACGCCACTGCATTTGGTGTGATTTATCAAAACAGTAACGAGATGATGCGTGCTTACTCTTATGTCCCTAACTGTGTCTCTGTTGAGCGTGCTGCTGATATGCGTATTAACGTGAGCCGTCAGAATAAAGTTGATGGTGCGATTATTCATGTTAATCGTAGTTGCAAGCTCTGGAGTGGCATTATGCCTGAAATTGAGCGCCGTATTCGTCATGAACTTAAGATCCCAACTGTGACTTTTGATGGCGACCAAGCTGATCCTCGAGTTTTCTCTGAAGCGCAGTATGTCACCCGTGTTGAAGCATTGACTGAAATTATGGCTGCTAACAAAGCAGAAATGAAAAAGGGAGACTTCTGATGAAGACATTAACGCAATTGTTTGATGAGTTACAAGCCGTGGTGGATAACCCAGTTGCTCAATTAGATGGTTTTATTCGTAGCGGTAAAAAGGTTGTTGGCTGTTTCCCTGAATATACGCCAAATGAAATCGTCTATGCTGCGGGTATGGTGCCTTTTGGTATTTGGGGCGCAGAAGGACGTGAGATCTCAGAAGCAAAGAAATATTTTCCTCCCTTCTATTGTGCGTTAGTGCTTTCTTCTCTTGAGATGGGATTAGATGGGGCATTAAATAAGTTGTCTGCGGCATTAATTCCTTCTCTTTGTGACACCTTAAAATGCTTAGGGCAAAACTGGAAAGCGGGTGTACCACAAGTGCCTTTTATTCAATTGGTACATCCACAGAACCGTAAAACGCCAGCAGGTATTGCATTTTTAACTGAACAATATAAGAAAATAGCGTTGCAATTAGGGGAAATTTCAGGCCAAACGGTGACTGACGATGCACTGAAAAATGCCATCCGTCTTTTTAATCAGCGTCGTGCTACATTACGTGAATTCTCTCAAATAGCAGCACTCCATCCAAATTTAGTCACACCACAACGTCGTAATACCGTGATCAAAAGTGGCTATCTTATGGATGTCGTTGAACATACAAAAGCTGTTGAAGCTATTGTCACACAATGCAAAACCTTGTCTCCAGAACCTTGGAAAGGGCACAAGATTGTTGTCACAGGCATTATTGCCGATAGCCCTTCTATTCTACAAATTTTGGCTGATAACAAAATGGCGATTGTAGCGGATGAAGTCGCGCATGAATCTCGTCAGTTTCGCCAAGACATTCCTGAAAATAACTCACCTTATGAAGCGATGGCAGAGCAAATGGCCCAGCTAGAAGGGTGCTCATTGCTGTATGACCCAAAGAAAAAACGTGGTCGTTTAATTGCCGATATGGTGAAAAACACAGGCGCTGATGGTGTCGTCTATTTGCTGACGAAGTTTTGCGATCCTGAAGAATTTGATGCCCCTATTGTGAAGAAATTCCTCGATAGAGAAGGTATTCCTTCCATCATTATCGAAATTGATCAGCAAACTAAAACATATGAGCAGGCAAGAACGGCGCTGCAAACTTTTGCAGATGTGCTTTCTGCTTAACAACGTTAATTAATAGTCACAAAAGGCCTGTGTGCTTTACGCAGGTCAATTGAACCCTAACACCTATAAGTGGGGCAATCATGGGTATTATTTGTTTAATCATCGGGCTTGCGATATTAATGATTATGTGTATGAAAGGCATACATATTTTTATTTCTGTCTTTACCACCAGCCTGTTTCTTGCTGTGACCGCATGGCTTGTATCACCAGATATGCTTAATCCTGTCGATGCACTATTGCAAGTGTATACCGGCGGATTAGGTGGTTATTTCGGTAGCTTCTTCTTCATTTTTGTACTTGGTGCGATTTTTGGCAAATTAACCGCTATCAGTGGCGCTGCTGATAGTGTTGCCTCTTTTATTATTGGTAAATTTGGTGAAAGAGCCGTTATTCCTTCATTAGTTGCGGCTTGTGCCATTTTAGCCTACGGCGGTGTTTCAGTGTTTGTTGCACTGTTTACCGTTTATTCAATGATGGTGAGTTTATTCCGCAAAGCGAATCTTCCTCGCAGACTTATTCCGGCTGTCTATTTTGCAGGTGCGGGTACCTTTGTGATGATAATGCCAGGATCGCCTCAGATCCAAAATCTTATCCCAATGAAATTCTTAGGTACCTCAGCAACAGCGGGTTTAGTACCGGGTATGTTGACCGCGTTGTTTCAAGTCACTTTAGTGATTATTTATCTCACTTGGTTATTTAAGCGTGTAAAAGCAAAAGGTGAAGGCTGGGTTGAAGACGAAAAAACAGCGAAAGCAGAGGAAGGTAAAAAAGATCGTCAATTACCTAATGTGCTCGTTGCATTACTGCCGATGCTTATTCTGCTTGTCGTGCTGAATATCCTGAAATGGGATCCGGCTATTGCGCTGTTCTGCGCCATTATTGCCGCCTTGCTTGTGTACTTGCGTTATCTCGATTGGAAAAAACTCGTCCCTAATTTAGCCGCAGGGACAATGGAAGGGGTGACCTCCCTCTTTAATACCGCGGTGATTGTCGGATTTGGTGCGTTAGTCATGACATTACCTGCGTTCAAAGAATCATTCCAAGCGATTGCGCAATCGGGACTTAATCCCCTTGTCGTCACGGCGATTTCCGTCGGTGCTCTGGTGTTTATCAGTGGTTCAGGCTCTGGGGCGTTAAGTATCGCCATGCCAATGATTGCTGCGATGTTCCCTGCCACCGTGGTTGATCAAGGTTCATTACACCGTGTCGCCACAATGGCATCTATGAGTACAACACCGCCATTTAACGGATTGATTATTACTGTCTTTAGCGTCTGTGGTGTCAGCCATAAAGAGGGATACGGTCCTGTGGGGACATTAACCCTCGCTATCCCACTGTTAGCCATGATGTTTATGTTGCTGCTGTACACCTTTTTACCTGCATCTATCGCGACGATGTAGAAATAACGTTAACCCATTAATGCGTGCGATAAGACGACAAACGTGAAATCGCACACCGTAGAGATAACCCTAAATATTCTCAGAGGAAAATAAACATGGATTTTCAGCTAACAGAAGAGCAAGTCCTGATCCGCGATACGGTCAGAGAGTTCGTTGAAAACGACATCAAACCAATTGCAGGTGCAATTGATAAAGAGCACCGCTTTCCAAGTGAAAGTATTGCACCTATGGCTGAATTAGGACTCTTTGGTTTCAATATTGATGAAACTTATGGCGGTACAGAAGCAGATGCAATTAGTTATGTATTAGCCACCGAAGAGATGGCAAAAGTGAGTGCCTCTCACGCAATGATCATGGGATCACAATGTTCTTTAACCGGACCCATTATTCAAAAATATGCTGATGAAGAGACTAAAGCACGTATTTTGCCGGGGGTGGTTTCGGGTGAAAAATTAGGGTGTTTCTGTTTGTCAGAACCTAGTGCGGGTTGTGATGCAGCGGCTCAAGAGACAACAGCCGTTCGCCAAGGTGATAACTATGTGATCAATGGTTCTAAACTGTGGATCACGGCGGCACCTCAGGGTGCTTTCTTTATCGTGTTTGCCATGACAAATAAAAGCAAAGGCGTAAAAGGGATCACGGCATTCTTAGTTGAGCGTGATAACCCAGGTATTAGCATTGGTTTACCTGAAGACAAAATGGGGATGAATGGCTCTGAAACTTGCTCTGTGAGTTTCAGTGATTGTGTTGTTCCTGCTAGTGCAATGCTAGGTAAAGAAGGTAAAGGCTTTAATATCGCAATGGAAACCTTAGATGGCGGGCGTTTAAGTTGTTCTGCACTTGCATTAGGGATCGCACAAAGTGCCTTAGATGCCACGATTGCTTACACCAAAGAGCGTATTCAATTTGGTAAACCCATTGCAGCTAATCAAGGTATTCAATGGGTATTAGTGGATATGGCAACGCGTGTTGATTGCGCCCGTATGCTGGTTTATCGCGCTGCTGCCGCCAAAATGGCGGGTCTTCCTTACACGCGTGAATCTGCTCAAGCCAAACTTTATGCCGCAGAAGCTGCCACTTATGTGACTCAAAAAGCCGTCCAATTACATGGCGGTATGGGTTACACCAAATCCTATCCTGTTGAACGTTTAATGCGTGAAGCAAAACTCACTGAGATTTTTGAAGGCACAAATGAAGTACAACGTATGGTCATCGCTAAGCATATTTTAGCGTAATGAGATTAATTTGTTGCATTGTGCAAAACGGAGAATGTGAATTATGAAACTTATTGCCTGCTGTAAGGTTGTTCATGACGAACAAGACATCACAACACGGCCTGATCGTACACTCGCAACCGATAATGCGGGTTTAAAAATTAGTTTGTATGACTTGAATGCAATTGAAACCGCCGTAGAAATTGCCTCTACCCTTGGCGATAGCACAGTCACTGCATTAAGTGTAGGAACACGTGCCATGGTTGAAAACGCGAAAATTAAAAAAGATATTTTATCGCGTGGTCCTGATGCATTAACTCTGGTGGCGGATGATGCATGTCATGCGCTTTATTCAATGGATACTGCCAATATTATTGCGCAAGCAGCACAGAAAGTGGGTTTTGATTTATTGGTTTTCGGTGAAGGTTCTGGCGATTTATACGCTCAACAAACGGGTTTAGCGGTAGGTGAATATTTAGGTCTACCTTGTGTAAACGCCGTAAACAAAATCACTGTTGAAGGTGACAAAATTATTGTTGAGCGTGATTTAGAAAATATCACAGAAGAACTTGAACTGACATTACCTGCCATTGTGTGTGTCACTTCAAGCATTAACACCCCAAAACTCCCTTCAATGAAAGCGATTTTAGCGGCGAATAAAAAGCCGGTCGAAAAACTGGGATTAGGCGATATCGGTGTTGATATTTCTGCTCTGACGGTTGTGCAAACACAAGTGAGTGCCCCTGAGCAGTCTGATCGCCTTGGGATTATTTTAGACGGTGATTCAGATGAAAATATTGCCACTTTTGCTGAACATTTACGCCAAGCGGTTAATCAATAAGGAGATTAAAAATGGCTAGTTTACTACCTACTACCTTTGTTTATGCCGAAAAAGCGGATGATTTAGCAAAGCTGATTGCGTTTGCTCGTGACCTTGGTGAAAAGGTTAATGTGCTGTTTATTGGTGATGATGAAAGCACGCGCGAATGTGTCAACTTAGGAGCTGACTGTGTTTATTGTTTTGCCCCGCAAGACGGTGTGATTGCTGAAGATTATGCAGCTTCTTTTGCCGAAATTATTAAAGAAGCGGGGGCAAATGCATTGGTTTTACTTGCTGCATCAAAACGCGCAAAAGCGATTGCGGCTCGTCTTGGTGTGATTTTAAAAGCTGGTGTTGTCAGCGATGCTTTAAGTCTTGCTATTGAAAATAATACTGTGATTGCCACACATCAAGTCTACGGTGGTTTAGCGCATGCGAAAGCAGAAATTCGTTCACCTTATGCTATTGCTACTGTGGGCAGTGCATTAGATGTGGAAGCCATTAAAGATGCACCCAATGCACAAGTGGTGCAAAGTATCTTTATCGCTCCCGCACATACATTAAAAGTATTAGCACGTAAGCCAAAACAAGGTAGTACTGTTGATTTAGGTAAAGCGCATTGTGTTGTGGGTGTCGGACGCGGTTTTGGTAAGGCTGATGATATTGCATTAGCGTCAGCATTAGCGAAAGCCCTCCAAGGCGAAGTGGGTTGTTCTCGTCCAATTGCTGAAGGTGAAGGCTGGATGGAACACGATCGCTACATTGGTGTTTCAGGGGTGACCTTAGGTGCAGATGTTTATGTCGCTGTCGGTATTTCAGGGCAAATCCAGCATATGGTGGGTGTGGATAGAGCAAAAATCATTGTTGGGATCAACAAAGATAAAAATGCCCCTATTTTCAATATGGTAGATTACGGTATTGTTGGCGACCTCTACAAAGTGTTACCTGCATTAACCGCGAAGCTCGGCGACTAATCACCGTAGGTCGCTTAGTGATAATGTACTAAGCGACCACACATAATAAAAGGATAGGAAAGTATGTCAGACGATATTTTTGACGCCATTATTGTGGGTGGTGGACTTGCTGGTGGTACTGCTGCCTATGTATTAGCACAAGCAGGGTGTGATGTTTTAGTTGTAGAGCGAGGTAATTTCGCTGGCAGTAAAAATATGACGGGGGGACGTTTATACGCGCACAGTCTTGAAAAAATCATTCCCAATTTTGCTCAAGAAGCGCCAGTTGAGCGCCTTGTAATGCGTGAAAAAATTTCCATGCTAACGGAAACAGATGGGGTCACTTTAGATTATCAGCATACTCAACAAGAAGAGGAAGCCGCTCGCTCTTATACCGTATTACGTTCTTCTTTTGATCAATGGCTAATGGAGAAAGCAGAAGACGCAGGCGCACAAGTGATCACCGGTGTTCGCGTTGATGAAGTGTTAGTGAAAGACGGAAAAGTTTGTGGTGTTAAAGCGGGTGATGATGAAATTGAAGCTCATGTGGTGATCTTAGCAGATGGTGTGAATTCACTGTTAGCAAAGCAATTAGGTATGACACAAAAGGTGGATCCTCACACCGTAGCTGTGGGCGTTAAAGAGCTACTCGAGTTTACACCACAACAAATGGAAGACCGATTTGGTTGTACTAATGATGAAGGTTTAGCTTGGCTTTTTGCTGGCGCACCTTCAGGTGGGTATTTAGGTGGTGGATTTTTATATACCAATAAAAATACAGTTTCTTTAGGTCTTGTATTGGGACTACATAATGTCGACAAATTCGAAAAAACGGTTCCTCAATTATTAGAAGATTTTAAACAACATCCGGTTGTTGCTCCACTTATCAAAGACGGAAAATTATTAGAATATTCAGCACATATGGTACCTGAAGGGGGTATGAATATGGTGTCTGAGTTAGTCAAAGATGGTGTACTAGTTGCGGGAGATGCTGCTGGATTTTGCCTTAACGTTGGCTATACCGTAAGAGGAATGGATTTAGCCATTGCTTCAGGTGAAGCGGCTGCAAAAGCGGTATTAATGGCGAAAGAGCAAAACAGCTATAGCCAGAAAGAACTAAGTTGCTATCAATCTTTATTAAATGATAGTTTCGTCATAAAAGATATGAAGTTATACAAAGATTTACCTTCTTTCCTCGATAATACAAGATTCTTTACGGATTATCCGCAAATGGCGACCAATGTCATGCATGACTTATTCGTGATTAATGGTCCAGAAAAACCAGTGCGTAAGAAAATACTGTCTCAGGTTAAGAAAGTCGGTGTGATGAACTTAATTAAAGATGGATTTAAGGGGGTACGTTCTTTATGAGTCAGGTAAACGTAGACGTTAAATTAGGGGTCAATAAATTTAATGTGGATGAAGAAAATCCACATATCGTCTTAAAGGATGATATTGATCCGGCTCAATTTGAAATCTTAATGAAAGCCTGCCCTGCTGGTTTATATAAGAAAGATGAAAAAGGGCAATATCTTTTTGATTATGCCGGATGTTTAGAGTGTGGTACTTGCCGTATTTTATGTGGCGAAACGATTTTAAAAAAATGGGAATATCCGTGTGGCACATTAGGGATTGAGTTTCGTTACGGCTGATATGATAACTTTTATCCCCCTTCTAGAATAACCTCCAAAAATTTAACTAGAGGGGGAGATAATAAGTTTATTTATCTTAATGAATGTATTTTCCGATACTCTGATGGGGTCATAAAAAATTCAGATTTAAACTTTCGACTTAAATTAGAAATATCGCTAAATCCACATTCATAAGCTAATTGTGTAATATTTTTCTCTGCTAAAAGAGGATTTACTAAAGCCGTTTTATAATTCTCAAGACGTTTTTGGTAGATCCAACGAAGTACAGATGTATTTTGTTCTTTAAATAACATCTGTAAATAGCGCACGGAGATCCCACAAGCATTTGCACATTCATTCACGCTGAGATCTGGATCAGACAGATGTTGCTCAAGATAGTGTTGAGCAAAATAAAACAGTGTTGATCTTCCTAAGCTTTGAGGTGGAGTTGCAATACTGTATTCACTGAAAGCTGACGTAATTAAATTCAATAAAATATCAGCTAGTTGCTGAGCATGTTGAGTGGGCATAGAATCTAAGAAAGGGATATAACGCATCACAAAGCTATAAACGAGGGAGCCTGTAATACTATTACCTCGTATTGCTCTTGCTGTTAGGTTCTGTGTATTACCTAAACGTGGTGCCAATTTTTCTCTTGGGATCAAAAGCTTAAATAACGAATAGTCGTTATCGAACGACCAAGAAACGGGTCTTGCCATATCAAAAATACAGAAATCGCCTTGTCGTAGAAAGGCCGTTCTGCCATCTTGAGTCAGATGACTTGTACCTGAGCGTTGGAGTTCTATTTGAAAATGCTCTTCTAGACTCAATTTGTTTCTTAAAGGACGGCTACTTGCCCAATGACCGTTAGATTCTAGCTGAATAAAGCGAATATCAGCCACCTTCTGCTCGACAATGTTGGCATAAAATCGAGAATGAGGCGGTAATTCGACTTCATTGCATTCATAAGACGATAAAAAGCGGTCTTTTATGGTATCCCTGAATACGGAAAACCGATCTACGTCAGGGAGCTCTCGAGTCGTAAACATGCTTTTCATAGTACGCCCACTTTATTGATATATTTTTGTTGTGTTGCTACTTATCTGGTATAAAAACGAGGTTAAACCAGATAAGAATAGAATAATTTTTATAATAATCTTATTTTAAATAAAATATTTATATTGCCAAGAGTGTTAATAAAATAAAGCTAATATATTTTTATTTATTTCCAATTTATTAAATGGAAATTATTATAATCTATATGGTTGGTTTATAGCGATTTTTAATTATATCATTTTTAAATACCTTGTTCTAAGCTAACTATTTATCTTTAGATAGAGATCTCATAAATTTATAAATAGTAAATCCATATTGATATTTAAGTTGTTTCTTTTATTTCAATATATGAGTAGATATGTATTTTATGTATTTAATGCAATGGATTGTTAAATTAAATTTTTATTTATTGTTAATAATAAAGGCATTTATTATGTAGCAAATAAAATTAACATTAATAATGTTTATATTATGTATACATTTTTATTTTTAAGACCATACAATATTAATTGTAAAAATATTTAACCATATTCTGTTCACGATATTCCCTTGTTCACTAATCTTGAACAGATGCATATCGTGAACATGGAAACATGAGAAAGATTGTTAGTAAGGATTGTACATGGGTTGTAGTATTTCAATTAATCAATGATTTTTGGGGAGGATTACTCGATTTATAAACCATTATTTATGCCCTATTTAGCCCACTAAAATAAGTGAGCTAAATAAGGTTAATTTATCTCTTTAGCGCAAACTCTGCACACTTTCTACTAAATTCGCCAACTGTGACACTACGCGATCGCCAATATAGGCATTATCGCCACCTAATGCTTTGTTGCGCATAAAATCTTTTTTGATTTGCTGCCAACGAATAGCATCTTGTTCGGTTAATGTGCCACGTATTTCCGCCAGTTTTAATAAGTTCTCTTCAGCACCCGTTGTGAGTAATTGGGCTTCGCCAAGATAGTGATCGTCGAGTAAGCGTTCAATTTCTTTCTCATTCATAACCGCAGAGACTTTTTCGCTTAATTTGTTCATATTGCGATAACTGCCTTGTAAGCGGAATGCAGGCTCAGTACGATATTTATCGGATTGTGCGGCACTTGCTATATATTGTTGATTTACTTTTAAAATCACATCACGCAAAGTAATTAGATGTTTTAATACCATCACAATTTCATTAATTTCCGCATCCGAATAAGGATAACTGAGGGAATTGGTTGAAACTGATTTACCCATGGCTTTATCAACAAAAAGATAGAGATCGTTTAGATCACGTAAAGCAAGGGGAGCAAGAACTGAGTTAGAGGTTAAGCTATTTTCAATATAACTGAGTGCAAAGGCGTCATCCATTCCCCCTAATACCTCACCAAGATTATAGATATCAGCACGGTTAGCTAACATATCGGGGATCTTAAATAGTTCACCAGACTCGGTATAAGGGTTACCCGCCATCACCACACAGAATTTTTTACCGCGCATATCATAGGTTCGGGTTTTCCCTTTCCAAACCCCTTCAATACGGCGTGTGCCATCACATAGCGAGATAAATTTTTGTAGGAATTCAGGGTGTGTATGCTGAATATCATCGACATACAACATCACATTATTGCCCATCTCAAGGGCAAGATTGAGTTTTTCTAGCTCTTGTTTTGCTGTTGCGTTTGGCGCTTGCTCGGGATCTAATGACAAAACATTATGACCTAAAGCAGGACCATTTATTTTCATAAAGATCAGTCCCAAACGATCGGCTACATATTCCATTAAGGTCGTTTTACCGTAACCTGGTGGGGAGATCATTAATAATAATCCCATCAAGTCAGTGCGTTTCCCTTCACCTAATGCACCGATCTGTTTTGCCATATTGTCACCAATAATTGGCAAATAGACATCGTTAATCAGTTTATTACGCACAAATGAACTGAGAGGTTTTGCTTTAAACTCATCTAGTTTTAAACGCTGGCGCTCTTCAAGAACAATTTTTTGTCGTAAAGTCAGATAATGATTAAAGGCGGGAATAAAGGTTTTACGCTGTCCGCGCATACGACTGAAATAATCATCTAAACTCAATGAAAGTGTTTGATTTTCAATAGTAGGATGCTCACCTAATAATCCGTTTACCTTAAAGTATAAATCAACCTCGCTATAACGTGCAGAGGCGATTTTATCTAACATAATAATGGCAATTGCCCCCGGAATATAAGGGGTTAGATGAGCATAATCGGCTTGAGAGCACAATCCTTGTAGCCAATTTTGAATCAATGCCCAACGTTGTGCATAACGTGAGGCTAAATTTTGTTGTGAACGATTAAAATCAATCCACATATGAGCGGCTTCTAATCGGTTTTGTAAGGCAACAACGAGCTCTTTGGCATATTTACTGTAAACCAATTCTATTGGTGTTCTTGCTAGTGCAAAACTTAAATATTCAGCGGCTTGGATCGGAACATAAGATCCACATTTAATCGGATTATCAGTAAGGAATAGGCGGATATCCGCTTCTATTTCTGCCTGTAAATCAATTAATGCATCATCATTATGAAACAGTTGTTGAATATTCACTGCCGTTCGTGCGCGCTCTGGCCATAATGCTGGGTATTCATTAGTTTGTACTTTTTCCCAGAAAATAGCAGCAATTGCCCGTGCTGTTGGGTTGTAACGAAGCAGATCGGCACTTTCACCTACAGGTAGGAGTTTCTTTAGAATGGCGATAGCATCATGATCGTGGATCCCTTTTTCATAGCCTTCTTTATAGCGAGGTGTTGCGAAATCACGTACTAACTTTTCTAATTTTTCAGGTACACTCAGTGCTTCTTTTAAGATTTCAAGGGTTAATCCATCTTGACGTTTTGATGCAGCATAGATAATTGAATAGGCGAGATATTCCGCACGATACACCGTTTCAGATTCTGAACTTAATGTCGCATTCCAGTAAGGGCGCAGTGTTTCAAGCTCTGGATGGTCGATTGGCTCTTGGAAATCGGTACCGGTTAGATATAACCAAAGCTTATCTTCTTTCGGTAAAATAGTAAGATCTAGCTCTTGTGTATTAACACTAAAACGGTGACGAGGGCCTAATTTAATAACATTGCCACCCTCTTCAAAGATATCCGTTTTATCACGTAAGATACGGATGGCTTGATCACGAGACGATTTAAGACGGGCATCAATATCATCTGCTTTAACGTTGTCATTGATTTCTCTTAGTTTTTCAATGATTTCACGTGTTTTTAATGCTAAAGGATCAGAGGCAAAAAAAGCATTTAATTCATCTTGTGATTGCAACCGAGTTGTTCTACGTTGCAGATTTTCTAAGAGACGATTAGCAGCAGTTAATAAGCTTTGTGAACGACGTTGACGATCGTCAAGTAACGATTGTTTATGCGCCTCAAAAGTCTCTAATAACTCTTCACGTTTTGACAAGATATCATCAAGAAATTCATCATGCTGACTAAATTGGCTTTCTAATTCTTCTAGCTGTACTAGCAGTCGTGAAAGCTGCTCTTCACAACGTTCCGGATCTGTTGCCAGTGATAAAGCATTGGTGATCCCCTGACTAAATAGGCGGAATTGCGCACCAAATTGAGCGACGGTTTCTACGCTACTTTGTGATTTTCTTTTTTGCTGTAAGCGAGCTCGTGATTGATTGAGTTGTGCATAAATTTGGGAGATGGCATCAATAATCTGTGTTTGTTGCGTCACATCCTCAAAGGTGAGTGATGCCATCAGATTTGACAGCATGTCTAAATCTTCTGACATCTGCGCCATCTCATTCATTGGTACATCAAGCTGAGCACTGTTTTGTGCTTTTTCTATCTG
Organism: Proteus sp. G2609; assembly: GCF_963896135.1. Lineage (NCBI taxonomy): Bacteria > Pseudomonadati > Pseudomonadota > Gammaproteobacteria > Enterobacterales > Morganellaceae > Proteus > Proteus sp. G2609. Next base: position 155,444 of record NZ_CAWQNB010000024.1, read on the forward strand.
TTGTTCAAAAGTAGTAAGCTGTGTTTTAAAAGGCTGTAGCGCTTTGTCGCTGGCAAGAAATTGGGCTGTGGCTTGCGAAACACGTTGCTGTGCCTCGGTTATTTCCGTTTCCATTTTATTTAATTGCGTTAAATCCATATATCGGAATTCACGCAAAGAAATAAGGTGTCCATGGTGTGTATTGAGCGAATTTAAACTATCAACAAATTGTTGAATATCGGTCCAACTATCAGGCAGTGTCAGTGATAACAGAGATTTCTGACGGTTGATCGCTTCTTGCATTGATTTCGCTGATTGTTGACGAATACTTTCGACTTTTTCATATTCATCAAGCACTAATTCACTTGTTTGAGCGATCTCTTTTAGTAAGGGGCCAATACCTAGACAGTGTTCATCATTAAACCAGTAATAGAGATCTAATAAGCTTTTTGGTTGTTGGCTAAGTTGCTCATAACGAGCGATGGAAACTTGGCTACCTTCAATTTCTTTGGCGACATGTAAAATTTCTGAGATCCCGCGAACTAAATCGGCATTACCAATACGCCCATAAAAGCCGTTTCGTGGCGGTTGTTTATCGGCAAATTCTTCAGAATAGAAGGGCGTTTGCCAAACTTGCATCGGGTGAACACGGGTAGCTTCTTCGCCTTCCCCTTCAAATAGCACCATTTTGCCATCTTCTAGCATGGCATAGCCATGACCGACCAATGGTGTCGCCAATTTACGCTCAATCATATTGTAATTAAATAGCGCGAGACGACCTTGTGTCGGTGAATAGAAGACATACAGCACATCTTCACCGTTAGGTGAACGACGTAAACGACGAAAATACATACCTTCCATTGGTTGATCAAAGGTTTTGTAATCGCCATTTTGTAGATAGTAGCCACCAGGGAAAATGATACCGTGATCTTCCGGAAGTTGCACACAAGCTTGCCCAATGGCATCAATACGCTGAACACTTTGTGTTAGTGTGTTATAGACTAAATAACGCCAATTCTCTTCGCGGTAAGGAAGCACTTTTAATAAAATTAAACTGCCAGTTTGTGCATATTCAATTTGTGCATCATCAAGGGACTGGTTTTTATCTAACACCGCTTCACGATAAATTCCTAAACCATCTTCGGTATTGTTTTCACATTTGACAGTCAGATCGCCACCGGTGGTTTCTACAAAGACTGTATCTAAAATGTTGATATGAGGAAAACGTCCATTTACCGTATCTTCACGTTGTGTTTTTATCCAATCAAAATCGTAAGCAGGGGGGAGTGCTATATCGCGTTCGCCACGATTATCAATATATTCAATACGTTGTTTGTCACTGGATATCGACCAACGGAAGACGCGTACATCGGTAATACGATCGCCAATTTGAAAACTAGCGAGTAATTTACCATCACGCTCAACTAGCTGTAGTAGTTGCGTATTTTTATAGTAAGTGTATAACTCGGTAAAATCTTGGATAAAGCGATTATCATTTAAAAAAGTGCCTTCATAAGCAACCGCTTCAACATCAAACTCGCCATCATTATCAATTAAGCGATAAAGTGAAAAAACATCTTCAAGATGCGTTTCTCGTTTTAAACCGAGGAAAACGTTATAACCAAATAGTAACCATTCACCAACGCGAACAATATCTCTTGCTTGGCAATTATTCTCTGTTCGAATACGAATACGGCCAATGATATCCATTTGGCTTTGACCAAATTCAGCTAATCGATGCTGATTGAGTTCAGTGGCTTTTACATGTAACTGCTGACCTTGCTCGGTAAGGCGTTTACGCAATATTTCATATGCGCCACCTTGTGCAACAGCGCTATCAAGTATTTCCTGTTCGCGATTCGTATCATGAATATCAGACATGGTATAACGGATTTCCTTGGCTTAAACGATAGAAACAATCGAAAAGACATAGAGAATTTCTCTATGTCTTTTCCTCTCCTTTTAGAGCGATATTAATCTTCTTTTGGGGTGTCTGATTTTGCTGTGACTTCTTTGATCAGTTGACCCGCACCTTTAGTCGCCATAAATCCATTAATTAATTCTTGAACTTCTGGATTTTTTAGCAGTGAAGCAACATCTAATTTTTTATCTTGCTGAGTACGATTAATCAATTTCTCAACGTTCTCTTTGGCAAAGCTACTTTTATCCATAAAACCATCAACCGCTTTACCTAAGCTCAGTGCTTTAGAGAAGGTATTAAAGAAGTTGCCATCACCACCGACAATTTCAATATTCGTTTTGCTCAGTGCTGCTGCTAATACATCCGCTTGCTCACGAGCAATCTCTTTATTTGCTTCAATAGAAGCCATGGCTTGTTCAAATTGTTTTTCAAGGCGCATACGGAACTCTTCATGAGCACGAGCAGTATCACTGAGGTGATCCATTGACTTGAATTTATCTGTTAAACCGTCAGCTTCTGCTTTCAGACGTTGGCGGATCACTTCTGCTTGTGCTGAACCTAATTGACCCTCACCACGCGCTTGAGCGGCCAGTTTTTCTTCAAGAATTTTCGCATCAGCAAGACCCAGTTTTTCTTTAGCATTCGCTTGTTGCTCTTCACCGCGAGCTTGAGCTGCTAATTTCTCTTCAAGAATTTTCGCTTCAGCAAAACCTTGTTGTTGTTGCGCTTGTGCTTTTGCTTCCATGACTTGCGCTTCGCTTAAGCCTTTTTCTTTCAAGCCACGCGCTTGTGCCAACAGCTGTTCCGCTGTGATATTAGCTTGTACTAAACCTTCTTTTTCTTCTGCTTCGGCAGTTGCTTGACGAACACGTGCTTCGGCAAGGCCTAATGCTGCGTGTTCAGCTTCGATCCCTTCAGCTAAGCGTTTTTTCGCTTCAGCTTGTTTCACAGAGGCTTCTAATTCTGCTTTTGCCATGGTGCTGATTTCTTCAGCTTTATGTTTTGCACTTGATTCATCCGCTTCGGCTTTTTTCACTTGGCGTACTAAAGATTCTTCGGCTTCAGCTTGCGCATTAATCACCGTCACTTGGCGCATACGCTCAGCTTCTGAGACTTCACGTACTTCTTTAATTCGCTCTTCTTCTTGTGCGACCGTTTTTTCAACAGCAACACGCTCGCGGATCACATTTGAAATATTTTTGCGCTCTTCTTCTAACGCTTTTTCTTTTTCAATACGTTGTAGTTCAACTTCTCGCTCACGAGCGACAATTTCTAATTCACGGGCACGATTAACGCGCTCTTGCTCGATAGCTACCGCTCTGGTGCGGTTTTGTTGCGCGACTTCGACTTCACGCATACGGTTTTCTTCTCGTATTTCAATTTCTTGCTGAGTTTGAATACGAGCTTGCTCTGCTTTTAGACGCTCTTCTTCTTGTACTCGTAAGGTTTCTGAACTTTCACGGGCACGGATATTATCAATTTCACGCTGTTGGCGAGCTTCTGCATCTGCTTGTTGGCGCTCTAAAGCCAGACTTGCTTCGCGAGTTTCAACATTTTTCTTTTGGATCGCTAACTCTTGGTCACGCTCTTTTTGATTCGTTTCGATATTATGTATTGCAGTAATTTCGGTAATTTTGCGAATACCTTCTGAATCAAAAATATTATTTGGATCAAGGGCTGATTTAGGGGTTTGCTCTAAATAGTCGATGGCCACATCTTCTAACGCATAACCATTGAGATCTTTACCAATCACATCAACAATACGATCACGGAAATTTTGTCTATCTTCAAATAATTTCGATAGCTCAAATTGTTTGCCGACGGTTTTTAAGGCTTCAGAGAATTTAGCACTAAATAATGTACTCACGGCTTGATGATCTGATGCTCTATCTACACCAATCGCTTTAGCGACTTTTAATACATCTTCTGTCGTTTCATTAACACGCAGGTAGAAGGCGACAGTAATATCTGCACGTAAATTATCTTGGCAAATTAATCCATCTTTACCACGGCGATCGACTTCTAAGGTTAAAAGCGAAATACGCATAAACTCTTTTTTGTAGATAACCGGATAAACTAAAGCCCCAGTAAAATGAACTTTAGGTTGTGATGTCATGTCGTTAACAATTAATGCTGTACCTTGTGGAACCTTAATATAAAACGCTTTGAACAAACCAAAGAGTCCTAAAATAACTAAGATCACACAGCCAATAATTGTTAAGAAAGGCATAACGAAAGCCAAATCCATACATTTTTCTCCATAGGTTCAGACGATGTCGTCATTTTTAATCTTAATGTGTCTGTTAACTTATTTTCCTTTCACCGAATTTATCATTAGCGGTGAAATTCATCTTCCGTTACGACTTGATAACTATGAGTAGGCGCGTCATAACTAATAATAATTACGCTATCCCCTCGTTTAATATTTTCTGTTGCTGGCGCTCTGATCTGTAAAATTAAACCGGCACCACCATCTTCTAATAGGGCTTCACCTTTTTTTTCTGTGACATATTCGGAGCGTACTACAGCAAATTTTCCTACTAGTTGGTGAACTGATTTAGGTTTGCTACGAGAAATGAGCTTATTGCGGATTGGTTTTAAGCATAGCGCTGTTAAATTAAGAGAAACAAAGCTGATGATAATAAAAGCAATAAAGCCGATAACATAACGCAATAAATCTGTTTCAATAAAACGAATAAACCAATGTACGCAAAAGTAACTAATAAACCAGCCGAACAAAGTGAAGAAGGTTAATATAATGGTTACCGGAATGCCGGCAAGCCCTAATTTAGTTAGCCAACCCGCAAGGCCCGTCGCATCGACATCTAATTCGCTATCGATATTAAATAAATCGATATCTAATAGTCCAAAAGCAGCACATAGCCAATAAAAGAGGATAATAATAAGTAAGGCACTAAAGATAATGCTAGGAAAGGCTAAGCTATTTTGGAAAAAAAGGTTCATAAAGCGTTCTCTTAAATTAACGAGATGAGCGTGTCTCTTTTAGGTTAATACTAATAATACTATGTTAAATGGTTGCAAAAACATGTGGTTGAGAACACATTTTGTCTATCTTAATTTATTTTTATGTTCATTGGTAGTTAAGATAAATGACTGAGATAGCAATGAGATAGTATTAATTCTTCTGTATTAGAAAATCAGATCATTCTTTAAAAAAGATAAAAGTGATTTTACTCTGATGGCCATACCTTATCTTAAGATAATAATTATTTTGTTGTGCAAAAAATAAATATATTGAGTGAATATTCTATTTCATTAAGAAGATAGGAGTATTGTTGAAAAATACTCAAGAAAAGATCGACTAAAAATAGTAACCACAATAAAAAATGGGTAATAATATTAAATGATTTTTTTTAGTTGATAAAAATGATAAATTTATTGCTGTCATAGAACTAAAAGCTCACCAATAAAAGGATATTTTATGCGTAAGTTAGTCGTTGGTTTGGTTTTGCTTCTTATCATTATTTTTGTTGTATTGATTAATGCTTATAATAAAATCCAGAAGAATGACGAGTTAGTTACTGCGGCGGCATCAGAATTATTAAATCAATATCAACGTCGTTTAGATTTGATCCCTAATCTAGTCAATACAGTTAAAGGGTACTCAAATTATGAAAGCCAAGTATTACAAGATGTTGTAAAGGCAAGAGCGTCTGTTGGACAAATTAATGTCAATACGCGTTTATTTGAAAATTCTACACTTGCTACCAGTTATCAAAAAGCACAGGATGATTTGGGCAAATCTTTATCACGTCTTTTAGCTATTTCAGAAAGATATCCTGACTTGAAAGCTAACACATTATATCAAGATCTAATGGTGCAATTAGAGGGAGCCGAAAATCGTATCTCTGTTGCTAGAGGGCGATATATCGAGGCAGTTCGTCATTATAATACTCAGATTAGACAGTTTCCTTATAACTTCATAGCTATCGTTATGGGATATGATAAAAAAGTCAATTTCACTGTTGAGAGTGAACAGGAAATAAAAGTAACACCAGTGGTGGACTTTGCCTCATGATACGTAAGGTTTTATTCTTATTCTCATTGTTCTTATTTAGCTTTAGCGTGATAGTGAGTGCATCAGCGAATGATATTCCTCAACTAAAAACAGATAGAGTGATTGATAGTGCAAATTTATTGACTGCACAACAATTCAAAGCGTTAAATACTTTATTGGTTAACTTCGAAAATAGTCGTAATGATGGATCACAATTTGTTGTCTATATCGTTCCAACGACAGGGAAAGAAACCATCGAATCCTTTGCTTTTCGTGTTTTTAATCAATGGAAGATAGGCAGAAAAGGGAAAGATAATGGATTATTGCTCGTGGTGGCAATTAATGATCGTAATGTTCGTTTTGAAGTCGGGTATGGCTATGAGGGAGCATTAACTGATGTACTGGCAGGACGAATTATTCGCAATGGAATGTTGCCATCTTTTCGTTCAAATAATTATTATGCAGGCATCGAACAAGGGGTTAAAAAGGCTATTCAAGCCGTTAATCATGAACCAATAAGTTTCACTAACTCACAGATAAATACTAATACACTTAAAATATTCCACACACATTTCATCTTAATTTATTTGGTAATATTAGGCGGTGTTTATTGTTTTCAGTTGATATTCTCGACGCGAAAAATAAAAAACAAAATTAATCAATTATTAGCGCCTAGAGGAAGAAAAAAGAAAAATCCAGCAGACCAAAAAGGTAAGTTAAGTATAAAGCAACGTAAACAGTTGAAAAATTATCTGCAATATTCGTACTATTTTCCTACATTTTCAACGTTATTTTTCCCCATGACACTCTGTTTTGCGGCGGTGATGTTTTATACACAAGTCTTTCTTGATGGTATTATTGATAATTTTGTTTTAGTGATAATAGTCATATTGTCATTATTATGTAATTTTATCGTATTAGTGGTTTTATTTGGTATTATCAACCTGTTATTTCCAATTTATCGGCAACAACGAAAAGAATGGAAAGCGATTTGTGTCGCTAGTCCGTTTGGTTCACCGTTTAATCAACTGCCATATTCAAAACGTATTCGTAGACGTAGTGGTTATTCAGGCTCTGGTGGTTATTCGAGTTCGTCTTATTCATCAAGTTCATCAAGTTCATCCAGCTCTTCTAGTTCTTCTAGCGGTGGGGGTGGTGGTTCGAGTGGTGGTGGGGGCGCTTCAGGGAGTTGGTAGAGGAATATGTCGCTATTTTTATCTTATGATGCAATCACCAGAGCGTAATCTGCATGTTGTGAAAAGGCTATTAGGGCATGCCAGTATTACATCAATATTAGAATACATTGATGAAAGTGTTGATAACTTGCGAGATATACTTGAAGCGGAATTGATGGGGCGAGAATATTAGAAGTAGTATTTGACTACGATATAAGTAAATGCGGTAGAGAGTAGTAAAAATAAAAAAACAGCCTTTTATTGAATAATATATTGGTTTGATAAACCAATTCTCGCTAAACAAGAAATTGAAAATAAATTAATAGCGTCTTGAATATGAATAGGTTTTTTCTCTTAATCAATATGTAAACGTTAACTAATAAATTTTTTAGGAGGTGGTTATGGCTTATGATTTGACTAATACACTGGTCATTGGTATTAGCTCAACAGCACTTTTTGATATGCAGAAATCAGATAATCTTTTTAAGGAATTCTGTTCCAGCATTCCGGAAAAAGCAATTGAGCAATATAGAAATTACATGCTTTTGCATGAGGAGGATGAGTTACTTCCTGGAACTGGATTTCCTTTGGTAGAGGCTTTGCTGGGACTAAACAAGTATAAAAAAGAAGCTGATAAATCTCCTCTTGTTGAAGTAGTGGTCATGTCAAGAAATAGCCCTGATACAGGACTTATGATATTGAACAATATAAGGAAAAAAGGAGTAGATATAACAAGGTCAGTATTCACAGGTGGGGAAACGGTGGTTGATTATCTTGAGGCTTTCAATGTGGATCTTTTTCTTACAACCAGTATTGATGATGCACAGCGTGTTATCGACTCTAATGCCTGTGCAGTAGCTATTTTAAAGGAACCTCCAAAAGAATCTATAAAATATCCTCAAGATCAGGTAAGAATTGCCTTTGATGGTGATGCTGTTTTATTCGATGAGTCCAGTGAAATTGTCTATAAAACGAAAGGAATAAACAGTTTCCATGCACAAGAAAATGCTAAGCAAAATGAACCATTGGCGGAAGGCCCTTATGCAATGCTGCTAAAAAAAATAGCGAGATTACAAGACCGATTACCTGCAAGAGTTGATTATTCACCGATAAGAATTGCTCTTGTTACAGCAAGGAATAGTCCATCTGAACTACGAGTTATAAAAACATTAAGAGCTTGGGGGATAAATGTTGATGAGGCATTCTTTCTAGGTGGGGTCGAGAAAACAAAAATACTTAAAGCTTTCAATCCTCATATATTTTTTGATGATCAAGATGTTCATCTTGAGCCAGCATCAGTATATGTCCCTTCAGGCCGAGTACCTTATGCTTCTCGCTCGCCATTATATCAGCAAATACTGTCAATCAAGCCAGCTTAAATTAGTTTATGAAAATCTCATATTCCTGATGGTTCGGTGCGGAGTTACCAAAAATAAAAAGACAAATATCATATTGAAGCGTTTCAATTAATGGGGCGAGAATATTAGAAGTAGTATTTGACTACGATATAAGTAAATGCGGTAGAGAGTAGTAAAAATAAAAAAAACAGCCTTGCAAAACAAGCCTGTTTTATTTAAGAGTTTCAATATAAGATGATAATATCAAAATATATTTTTCTAACCCTTAGTTGTTCTCTCAGCTATTTAAATTGCTGATTAACAAGTTTTAAAATGGTGCCCGGACTCGGAATCGAACCAAGGACACGGGGATTTTCAATCCCCTGCTCTACCGACTGAGCTATCCGGGCAACGAGGCGCATTAAACCGTATTCAGCGTGATGCGTCAACGTCTTTTTAATAAAAAATGCAAAAATAAGTTTGTTTGCTCTCTTTTTATTCTATTTGAGTCTGATTTTTCAGCACGAGCGATTTTCTAATAAAAAATGCTTAAATAACAATCAGTAAAGATAGTCCATTTTTATCTTTTAAAGAGATATTTTTCCTTTGCTTATCACTTAACCGCTTTTCTCTTCCCCTCATTGAGAGTAATGGTATAAGAGAATGAAATGAGCAATTACTCTAATTGCAATATTGATATGCAATCAGCTTAGCGCACCATTTTTACGACATTGGGCGATTTTAAGAATATCTTGAGCTAATAGTTTTGCTGTCGTGATATCGTCAGCGCGACGATTGACCATTAAGCGACTTAAACAGCCTTCTAAGATGAGCTCCATTTGTTTAGCGACTAACTCACTATCTTCAAGATCAAGCTTGCGTAGTAGCGTTCTAGAGTATTCAAATGAACTTTGCTTTTGGCGCTGGCTTAACTGATGGATTTGTGAATGCTCATCAGGATAAGCACTACAAGCCGCGACAAACAAACAGCCTGGGAAACGATTTTTTTCTAAGCGCATAGCCAGCTGATCGTAACGTGCTAGTAATTTTTGCTCTGTGGTCAGCGTATCATCTAACATCACTTGGCGTTGCCAAATATCAATTTGCTGTCCATGATGGCGCAGACAATCAAAAATTAACGCGTCTTTATCAGGCCAAAAAGGTTGGAGTTCAGATTCAGTAATATCAAATCCCTGCAATAACTCAGGCAACGTAGCGGCAAGCCCATGTTGCTCTAATTGGATAAGTACGTGGTCTAATAATGCTTCACGTTGCACGGAAATCTCCTTAAATCATAGTGTCGCAAGAGCCCCATAATTAACAGATTTTAATTAGAAAGGAAAGTCACTGCTGCTAGAGGGATTGCGTCAAAATAAAATCCCCTCATCCATTTGGGTGAGGGGATTTATTTTTATATTTAGTTAAAAAGTAAAGCTTTTTGCAATGTCTTTTTAAATATTGATTTTAAACTACAAAATCATACCGCCGAAGAGGAAACCAAATCCGACCGCTAATATCACACCGATAGTACCAGGGATAAAGAATGGATGGTTAAAGACTAATTTACCAATACGAGTTGTACCAGTGTCATCCATTTGAACGGCAGCAACTAGTGTTGGGTAAGTTGGTAGAATAAATAGACCAGAAACTGCTGAGAATGATGCAATTGCTGTTAATGGAGAAACACCTAAAGCTAAAGCCATCGGCATTAATGCTTTTGCTGTTGCCGCTTGTGAATATAATAAGGCAGAGCAGAAGAAGAAAATAACCGCTAATAACCAAGGATGACCTGTGATTAAATCACCGGCAGTCAGTTTGATCCAATCGATATTACTTGAAACGAAAGTATCACCTAACCAAGCAACACCCAGAATACAAATACATGCACTCATACCTGCTTTAAATGTACTTGAGTTTAAGATGTTATCTGTTTTAACTTTACAGAAAACAGTAATAAGTGTTGCCACACTCAGCATAATGATAAGGATAGCGTTAGTGGTGTTCATTAACGGCTCTTTTACAATGCCTAAACTTGGGCTATTGATAATGGCATAAGTGACCACACAAATAACACCAAGTAAGAATAGCATTACAGAAGATTTAGCACCCGGTAATGTTTCTCTACGCTCTTTACTATTACGTAATTCAACTAGACCTTGCTCTAAACGTTGACGATAAATCGCATCATCAGACAGTTTTGAGTTAAATACCCAAGAGATGATGAATGACATCAGAATAATAGCAAGGAAAGTCGCTGGTAATAAAATAGATAACAGAGTGATATAACTTACTGTATTACCTTCACCGACCATTGCAGGGTTTTCCATGACAGATGCCATATAAACAACCGCAGCAGAAATAGGTGATGCTGTAATACCAATTTGCGCAGCAACCACACCTGTTGATAATGGGCGACAAGGTTTGATGCCTTGCTCTTTAGCAACTTCAGCAATAACGGGTAATGTAGCTAAAGAGATATTACCTGTACCTGCAAAGAGAGTTAATAAATAAGTCACAATTGGCGCAAGTATTGTGATGTATTTAGGATTACGTCTTAATAGTTTTTCTGTTTGATCAACTAAATAATCTAAACCACCAGCAACCTGCATCGCAGAGATTGCGGCAATAACAGCCATAATGATGGAGATCACATCAAAAGGGATAGTACCTGGTTTAACACCGATAGCGGCTAATACTAACACCCCTAAACCACCGGCAAACCCGATACCAATTCCTCCTAGTCTCGCACCGAGGAAAATGGCCAGCAGAACGATAATCAATTCTACGGCTAACATAGCGTTTACTCCTTGAGATAATTAAAAAAATGAGAAAGATAAGTTAAATTTTTGTTTTTACAATCAAGTAAAAAGGCACGTCTCTTAAAGAGTCCGTGCCTTGTATTTTTAAGAGCTCATTCTTATGTTTAACATGATTATGTTATGAAACATAAATATTAATCATCGAAGCGTTTTGCTTTGTAAGCCGGGTGTTTTAGGTTCTCAACAGAGAAGATATCATCCAGTTGTTCTTCAGTTAATAAGCCACGTTCTAATACCACTTCACGTACGCTCTTACCTGTTTCTGCACAAATTTTACCAACGATGTCGCCGTTGTGGTGACCGATGAATGGGTTTAGATAAGTTACGATACCGATTGAGCTAAATACGAAGTGTTCACAGATTTCTTTATTAGCAGTGATACCATCAACACATTTTTCAACTAAGTTACGGCAAGCGTTGCTTAATAGAGAAATTGATTCAAACATTGCTTGACCAATAGCCGGTTCCATTACGTTTAATTGTAATTGACCTGCTTCAGCTGCCATGGTGACGCAAGTATCATTACCGATAACTTTAAAGCAAGCTTGGTTCACAACTTCTGGGATAACTGGGTTTACTTTAGCTGGCATGATTGAAGAGCCTGCTTGTAATTCTGGCAGGTTAATTTCTTTCAGGCCGGCACGAGGACCAGAAGAAAGTAAACGTAAGTCATTACAGATTTTAGACATTTTCACTGCTAGACGTTTTAATGCAGCGTGAACCATCACGTAAGCACCACAGTCAGAGGTTGCTTCGATTAAGTCTTCAGCTGGAACGCAAGGTAAACCAGTTACTTCTGCTAATTTTTCAACAGCTAATTTTTGGTAGCCAGGTGCAGTATTTAAACCAGTACCGATAGCAGTTGCACCTAAGTTCATTTCTAACAGTAATTCAGCAGTACGTTTTAGGTTTTTGATTTCTTCTTTCATTAATACTGAGAAAGCGTGGAATTCTTGGCCTAAAGTCATTGGTACAGCATCTTGTAATTGAGTACGACCCATTTTCAGGATGTCTTCAAATTCAGTTGCTTTTCTATCAAAACCTGCTTTCAGTAGCTCAATAGACTCAGTTAATTTAATAACAGAGTTATAAACTGCGATACGGAAACCACAAGGATAAGCGTCGTTTGTTGATTGGCTCTTATTCACGTGATCGTTAGGGTTCAGATATTGATATTCACCTTTTTGATGACCCATTAATTCCAAACCGATGTTTGCGATAACTTCGTTAGTATTCATGTTTAATGAAGTACCAGCACCACCTTGGAATACATCAACTGGGAATTGATCCATGTGTTTGCCTGTTTCTAAAACAACATCACAGGCTTTGATAATCGTATCAGCAATTTCGCGAGGAATAGTGTGAAGCTCTTTGTTTGCTAATGCAGCGGCTTTTTTCACCATGACCATACCGCGGATGAATTCTGGAACATCATTGATTGTACGATCACTGATGTAGAAGTTTTCAATTGCACGTAAAGTGTGGACGCCGTAGTAAGCATCAGCAGGAACTTCTCTTTTACCTAACAGGTCTTCTTCGATACGAGTTTTATTTGACATGAGAACCTTCTTATTAAAATTTTAACTGTCTAGTTATGCGCTTGTTAATAAAATATATCGTTAACGGTTAATAATGTAATATAACTTACCGTTTTGCTTGGTACTGACACGATCATATTCGGGTTGTAAGCAAATACCTTTAAGCTGGATCACTTTATAAGTAAATAACGCTGAATTATTTTCTTTTTGTGATCTATCTCATGGATTTTACAGTTCTACTTCTCTTTTTATGCTCCCTTGAAAAGGAGGATTAGGCTCCCCATTATTATGTAGATAAACTAAGAAAAAGCGAGTGTATAAGCTGTTAGCTTAGAGGTGGTTCACACTCCTTTCTATTAATAATATGAATCTTTTTTATAAAAGGAGAACCAAGTGCGTTGGCTCCCATTAATTGTTATCTGCCTTCTTATTTATATAGAAGCTGTGATTTTTGTGCATGTTGCCTCTTCAATTGGCGTTCTTACAACCCTATTCCTAGTGGTACTGACTTCTTGTGTCGGGATCTCTTTGGTCAAAAATCAAGGTGTGAAAAATATTGCTTCAATGCAACAAAAATTAGCCATGGGAGAAGTGCCTGCGGCTGAAATGGTGAAAAGCGTTTCGTTGGTGTTGGCAGGGATTTTGTTATTGATCCCTGGCTTCTTTACTGATTTCCTCGGCTTACTTTTATTGTTACCCCCATTACAAGCGCTATTGGTAACAAAACTGATTACGCGTATCAAAATTTATACCCCCGGACAGGGCGGAAATGGCTTTTCTTCCCATCAAGGTGGGAGTACTTTTGAAGGTGAATATCAACGTAAAGAAGATTCACCTAGTAAGCAACTGAATAATAAGGATGAACATCAGGATAATGACCATTTTTCTGATAAAAAATAATTAACTATAAGCATAATCATCTAAAAAGGGGATTTTTTGAAAAAAAACACTTTTCTCCCCCTTGAAGTTTTATTGGATGCCCCCACTTGTATCGTCATGGTACTGGTTCATCTTAGGCACTGGTATCAACCTTAATCCTGATATGGACTTTTTTATAGGAGATCTATTAATGAAGATTCGTCCATTACATGACCGTGTTATTGTTAAACGTAAAGAAGTCGAAGCTAAATCAGCAGGTGGTATCGTACTGACTGGCTCTGCAGCGGGTAAATCAACTCGTGGCGAAATCTTAGCAGTTGGTAACGGCCGTATTATGGAAAACGGTGAAGTCAAACCACTCGATGTTAAAGTTGGCGATATCGTAATTTTTAACGATGGTTATGGTGTTAAATCAGAAAAAATTGATAACGAAGACGTGCTTATCATGTCTGAAAGCGACATTTTAGCAATTGTAGAAGCATAATTTTTCTCTTTTAAGATCTTCTTAAACTGAACGAATTCAAAGGAAATATACGATGGCAGCTAAAGACGTCAAATTCGGTATAGACGCTCGTAATAAAATGTTACGTGGTGTTAATGTTCTTGCAGATGCAGTTAAAGTAACTTTAGGCCCTAAAGGTCGTAACGTTGTTTTAGATAAATCTTTCGGTGCACCTGTTATCACTAAAGACGGTGTTTCTGTTGCCCGTGAAATCGAATTAGAAGATAAATTCGAGAATATGGGTGCTCAGATGGTGAAAGAAGTTGCTTCTAAAGCTAATGATGCGGCAGGTGACGGTACTACAACTGCAACAGTGTTAGCACAAGCAATTATCGCCGAAGGCTTAAAAGCAGTTGCCGCTGGCATGAACCCTATGGATCTGAAACGCGGTATCGATAAAGCCGTTGTGGGCGCAGTAGAAGAACTGAAAAAACTGTCTGTTCCATGTTCAGATACTAAAGCTATTGCTCAAGTAGGTACTATTTCTGCTAACTCTGATGAAACCGTTGGTACTCTGATTGCTCAAGCAATGGAAAAAGTGGGTAAAGAAGGTGTCATCACTGTAGAAGAAGGTACTGGCTTAGAAGATGAGCTGGATGTTGTTGAAGGTATGCAGTTTGACCGCGGTTACCTGTCTCCTTACTTCATCAACAAACCAGAAACAGGTACAGCTGAGTTAGAAAATCCATTCATCCTATTAGTTGATAAAAAAGTCTCTAATATCCGTGAATTACTTCCTGTTTTAGAAGGTGTTGCTAAAGCAAACAAACCTCTGCTGATCATTGCAGAAGATGTTGAAGGTGAAGCACTGGCAACATTAGTCGTCAACAACATGCGTGGTATCGTGAAAGTTGCTGCGGTTAAAGCACCAGGTTTTGGTGATCGCCGTAAAGCAATGTTACAAGATATCGCTATTCTAACTAATGGTACTGTGATTTCTGAAGAAATCGGTATGGAGTTAGAAAAAGCAACGCTGGAAGATTTAGGCCAAGCGAAACGTGTTGTTATCAACAAAGATACGACAACCATCATCGATGGTCTGGGTGAACAAGAGGCTATCAGTGGCCGTGTTGCTCAAATTCGTCAACAAATCGAAGATGCAACTTCAGATTACGATCGTGAAAAACTGCAAGAGCGTGTGGCTAAATTAGCTGGCGGTGTTGCGGTAATTAAAGTCGGTGCGGCAACTGAAGTTGAAATGAAAGAAAAACGTGCTCGTGTTGATGATGCTCTGCATGCAACTCGCGCAGCAGTTGAAGAAGGCGTTGTTGCTGGTGGTGGTACTGCACTTGTTCGCGTTGCTAATGCGCTGCGTGAAATGACAGGTGATAACGAAGAACAAACAGTTGGTATCCGTGTTGCACTACGTGCAATGGAAGCGCCAATGCGTCAAATCGTTGCTAACGCAGGTGAAGAGCCTTCTGTGGTAGTTAACGATGTGAAAGCAGGCCAAGGTAACTACGGTTATAACGCTGCAACAGAAGCTTATGGCGATATGATTGAAATGGGTATCTTAGATCCAACTAAAGTGACTCGTTCTGCTCTGCAATTCGCAGCTTCTATCGCAGGTCTGATGATCACCACTGAAGCTATGGTGACAGATTTACCTAAAGACGAAAAAATGGATTTAGGTGCTGCTGGTGGAATGGGCGGCATGGGTGGAATGGGCGGCATGATGTAATTCATCAGCTAGCTGTTTTACACCAAAAACCCGAGCTTAGGCTCGGGTTTTTTTACATAATAAGTCGTTCTGGCTGTTTATATCATTTTTATTGTCTTTAACAGAAACCGAAGATATTACCTAGCAGCCATATAAGAAGTAATATGGTAACAATACTAGCAATGCTTGTTGCAACATACATTAAAAGAGAAATAGACAGGATACTTCCATTAAGTGCTAATGCTATCCGACAAGAGTATTTATTTTCATGTCGAATAAATGAAATTGCAGTAAAAATAATCCCTAATACACTCAGAACTAAACCAATTTGTTTGATTTGTTCCATCCGATTTAACAATTTTTGCCTCTGTTCTGCCTCGATATCTATAGAAGCAGCTTGATAAGTTTTCCCTTTTATCGCATCAACGACTGATTTTTTTAAGCTACTCACTTTTTCATGGACGATTTGTTCTAGTTTGGGGCTCATTTGAACATATTCGCGCTCCAAACTTTGATTAATCAAAATAGTAAAAATACTCAGTACACCAACGATGATAGCAATAATGTTAAATTTGTTATTGAGCCAGTACATAATGATTTAATGTTCCCTATTATTTAAGTATCAAAAAATAATTTCTATCAATGGCCTATTACCTGATTATGCCATTAAAGCAGAGGACTAGGCTAAGAACGTCGACCAAATAATGTGCCCAGTCTCGCACTGTGGTGTCTGAAAAGCACACAATATGTTTTAAAAGCCGCAAAGCGGTGTAAAATAAATAGATATTGCTTTGTCTATCTTAAAGCTAAATCATTAAGTCAAAATAAGTAACAAGTGGAAATAACCTCTTAAGACTATAGGCTAATGTAAGATAGTGATGATTTATTTTTGCGCTTAAGAGGAGTGACAGGGTATATTGTTGTCATGACTAAACGGACACTCAAAGAAATGAGGGGATCATGCGAATTAAATTGTTATTGGGAGCCACTGCAGCGTTGTTGTTAGCAGGCTGTTCTGCAACAAATACATTGACCAGTGCAGGTTCACAGGTACAAATTACTGATACGCAACCAGGCAGCGAGTGCCAGTTATTAGGCACAGTAACCGGCGTTCAGAATAATTGGTTATCAGGCTCTCGTACTGAAAGCCAATCACTACGTGGTGCTGCTAATGATTTACGCAACAAAGCAGCCGCTATGGGTGGTAATGTTATTTTTAATGTTGGTACAGGTGCAGGTAGCATTGTCGATAGCTTTGCGCCACTAGATAGCAAAATGAGTGGACAAGTTTATAAATGTCAGTAACAAATAATGGTTGTGTACATTGATAAGCTAGCTCGTGACTAACACATCTGGCCCTAATGTTTATCAGGGTCAGATTGTTTTTTATCAAAATCAGTAAACTAATCGTTTCTAAATTCGACTGAGGGCTGTTTTAATCGCCTCGTCACCATCTAATATAGGAATGCATTTTTTAAATGTATTCGGCTTATCTAGTATCTCTGCTAATGTTGCCGCGACATTATCAATAGTGATTTCACCTTTTGTAGCATTATCTTCCAATTTGGTCGTAATTTTATATGTGCCTTGTTTTTCAGTTAAATAGCCTGCTTGAACAAGGGTGAAATCTAACTGGGTACGATCCCGTAAGTAGAGGTCGGCAAAATATTTAGCGGTAAAATAATCAATTAATTCAGTCCATTTATCAGGTGATAATGAATTAATCGCACTGAGCATAATATATCTTTTTATTCCTTTTTTTTCTGCTGCTTGCATCGTTTTAACAGCACCGTGTAAATCAACTTGTAATAAATCCTTTCCTCGGGAGCCTGCCGTAAAATAGATAGCCTCTAAATTGTCTGGCAATAAATCGGTGATGGATGATAACGGCTTTGTTATGTCCAATTCAATTTCATGGTACTGTGAGGGATGATGTACTGATGTGTTGGATAATTTTCGGGTTGTACCTATGACATGATGACCTTCGGCAAGTAATATTTCGATTAAACGCTGACCTACTCGACCTTTAGCGCCAATGACGAGAATATTCATATTTCCTCCATTCAAATCTCAATTTTGTATTTGAAGCTCCTCTTTACACTGAACTTAATTTTAAAACTTATTTTTTAATCAGGTAAATTATGTACCGTAAAAAACTATCATTTAATGATTGTTACTATAAGCATAGTAGGATTTTTTTAGAGCCAAATGAAAATAATAAAATAAATTAAAAAATAAAATTCTACTAGGATAGATAATTATATGACTAATAGATAGTTTTAATAAGTGATAGTATTTAATTTATATTAAATGAGAAGCACATATTAATATTTTCATAGTGATACTATCATGATGTTCTATCATATTTGCCATAATAAAAATACTTATATATCAATGCGGATAGATGTTGATTGTTTTTTATTGTAATTTCAATAGATAAAATTAAAAAAATATCATAATTAGATTATCTATATAAGATATTTTATATAAGTGTCATAAAAGTAAATTAATAAATTATAAGAAATAACAAAATACGACTATTTAAATTGGAGCGGTTTGTTTTTTATTATTTATTTATAATCAATAAAAGATAATCTAATTAATATTTATCAGGAGGTTATTTTAATAAAAAACAAAATTGAAACTATAACAAGTTGTTTTTAAAGATTATTTTTTATTTTGTCGCATGTATATAATGTAAATTTATATATAAGTAAATGTAATTTTTTCTATTGTGGTTGCTTTACTTTCCCCAATTCAAAGAATATACTGATTTAAGAATTAATATTTCTCATTAAGTTTTTAACTTGGCTTAAAATAATATTTTAATATGGTGAGATTTAATTATGTGATTTAAATGACTCCGCTGTTTTTTCAAAAAATATATTATGCTTACTTTATACAGTGAGTGGGTATATATATATTTGATGTTTCTGTGATTTCAATGTTTATTTTTGTCATTTTTCTGATGAGCTAAAAATAAATACTGAGAAATGCAACATTATATGATGTTATTTTTGATATAAAGTTAGTTTTATTAATGGGTTATAAACAATCGTTGTAAGGATCAATATCATTTATATAGTAAGGATCACATGTTGGCTTAGTACAATACGTTGGGTCTAAATTATTACGATATTGATAATTTTTAGATTATTTTATAAGAGAAGTTAATATGAAATTCAATAAATTAGGCGTAATGGTTGCTGGTGCACTTCTTATGGGTTCTTTATCAACTCAAGTTATGGCCGCTAAAAACGCAGATGTTACATTTTCTGCACGTTTAGTTGCAGCAACTTGTGATATCAGCGCAAGCCAAGATCGTGTTGATTTAGGTACTTATGCAACTGCTGATATTCAAAACATTAACCAAGCTGTATCTGAAAAAGATTTCAACTTAGTGTTAAACAACTGTACTAAGATTGGTAAACCAGCTGAAGGTGAAGATCCTGCTGTAACTGTATCTAATATTGAATTATTAGCAAGCGGTAATGGCCTAGTTGGTAATGAGCAATTATTTGCTAGCGCTGGTGCAACTCAAGCTGGTATCAAGTTAACTGCAATGAACTCTGTAGTACTGAAACCAAATGAGTCAACAGAACTGCAAAACTTAAAAGCAGAAGGTGAAGGTAACCTGATTATTCCTATGAAAGCAGGTTTATTTGCTACAGAAACTGGTGACTCACTGAAAGCACAAGATATTAATGTTCCAGTAACCTTTAGTGTTGCTTATAACTAATATTAGTATGTTATGGGAAAGGAATTTATTCCTTTTCCATAATTTTGGTTTACTACTCATAGTAAAGTTGCAGTGCAATAAGGTGATAGGCAGATGGTAAACAAAATACGCTTTTTTCAATATATTTCGTTGTGTGTTTTAGGAGTATTATTTTTATCATTTCAGGTTCAAGCCGGTGTCGGTTTAAGCCAGACTCGTATTATTATTAATGGGGATACTAATACAGCCTCTATTAGCGCTAGAAATAATAATGCACAACCTTATTTAGTCTCTAACTTTATAACCGAAAAACTGGATACCTCATCACCACCTTTGAGTGGTATGTTTGTTATTACTCCAAACATTTTCAGGTTAGCTCCGGAAAGTGAAAATACAATAAAAATTCAAATAATACCAACAAATCTTCCTAAAGATAGAGAATCACTTTATTACTTCCACTCGCGAAATATTCCATCAACAAATAAAAATGAAGATGGGATAAAAATAGCGATGGAAAATATTATCAAGGTATTTTATCGCCCTATTAATTTAGCGATAAACCCAAAAGAAGCCGGTGATAAATTAGTTGTAAAAGCAACGCCTAATGGGATCAGTATTGAGAACCCTACGCCTTATTATATTAATCTTTTTAAGATTACCGTTAAAAATGAAACGATAAAATTAAATAAAATTAATAATATGATAGAACCATTTTCTTCTAAAAACTATGTGGTAAGTAATAAAACAGGTGCTGTTAATATTCATATTATCAATGATTTAGGCGGAGAAAGTGTCTACAATAAAAAACTTTAAAAGAACAGTATTGTTAGCGATGATGGTGTATGCAGTAAACTGTCAATCCGCAAATAATGGTACTCTCAACTTTTCTGCTAATGTAACACGTGGCACTTGTGAATTTAGCGATAGTAATGAGCTGAGTAAACATGTCTCATTTGAACAGTTTTTTACTATTGGTGATGCAGAAGACACACCAATAAAGGCGCCTATTAAAGGTAGTCTCGGCACTAAGCAATTTACTTATCTTATCGATTGTAAAGAGTACGAACCTGATAGTGAGAAAAAAATCACGATTAATGTAAAAACAGGCGCGAATACTGAATATTCAGATCAGGTTTTTTATGGAAAAGGCGATACGACTCAAACAGGTTTTTTAGTAAAAGGTTGTCTTGAAGGTGAAAATGCGAGTTGCCAAATTCTAGAAAACAATAAAAAGTTATCTTTTTCTTCTCACTCTAATTCAGCGATAAGTATTAACTACATCGTCGATTTTGTTAGACGCAACAATAATAAAATGACACCTGGTGATTCAACGGCGACTATTTTATTTGAATATATTCAGGATTAATTATGCAGACAAAAAAAGTGTCAATATTAATAGTTAGTCTTTGTTTATTATTGACGAGTTGGGCTTCAGTTGCAGCGCAATCAGTGAAATATAATTTTTCAGTCGTTTTTCTCGCTAAAACGTGTGAAATTGTTGTTCCAGATAATATTACTTTCACTAGTGGTGAAGGGGCTAGTTCTGTTAGTGCTAATGACATAAAAAATAATAAAATTAGTCAACAGATCCCTATCTCGTTAACTAATTGCTCAACAAGTTCTTTAAGTGGAACGAGCGTTTATATATCTCAAGGTGTTACTTTAACCGGAACTCGAGATTTTTTTAATAACAATGTTTCTGGGTCATTTGGTGTTCAACTTACAGACGACAGTGGTAGTAAAACATATAAAGTAAATAATAGCTCTGTTTTTAAACCTTCTGATGATTCTGTTGTGTGGGATAATATAACCTCAGAAAGCTCGACTAAATCATTAACAGCAAAGTTGCGTTGTCAAAAAGAGGGATGTACTCCAGAGGTTGGCCCTTTTACGGCAACAGTAGTGCTTAGCTTTTTTTCTGATTGATTAAAATATGAATATATTAAAAACGATTTCATTACTTTTTAGCTGTTTTATTTTTTCTGCATCATATAGTTATGCAGGGCTATCTTTGTCACAAAGTCGCATTATATTTTCTGAGGGAGATAAAAGTCAAAGTGTACAAATAAATAATGATACAGATAATCTTTATTTATCTCAAAATATGATAACGGCTGATTTAGATGGCAAAAAAGATGAGCATTTTATTGTATTGCCACCGTTAAAACGATTAGAGCCTCAGTCATCGGTTTCTATAAAAATTTTACCACGCTCTTTAGATACATTGCCAAGTGATCGGGAATCACTCTTTTTTTTCACTGCATATTTGATACCTGAAACAAAAAGAGGGCAACAAAATAATAGTGGTGATTTATCACTAAAAATTAATATGGTAACAAAAATTATTATAAAAGGATTTTATCGACCAAATGAATTAGCCATAACATCACTAGATAGTCATGCTAAGAAGATAACCTTTAAAAAAGTAGGTAATAATGTGCAAGTCAATAACCCAACACCTTATTATTTTACGGTATCAAATTTAAAATTCGATGGCAAAAGTTATCAATCAGCAAATGCACCTATGGTTGCGCCATTTTCGTCACTCAATTTAGCTATAGATAAATCAATTAAACAGGTTAGTTGGCAATATATTGATGATTTTGGTGGATTATCAAATACATTTGAAAATAAAATAATAGTGGAGTGACTAAATGTTATCTTTTTTAAGAGGTAGAAAAAAAAATATTATCCAGATAGTCATATTCTGCCTATTTTTTCTATCTTATTCAGTCACATCGAAAGCAGTTGAAAAAATAGAAAACGATACTGTGGATCTAACAGATTTCGGGAAAAATGGTTTTTCTTTTGTAGTAAAAAGATATATCTATCTGGAAAGTGATATAAAAGGTATCTCTATCTCTTTAAAAAATAATAACAATAGTGCTTATTTAATTAATAGCTCTATTTTATTTAATGATGATGATAAAAATGTACCTATAGTGAATAAAGATCGTGAAAGAACACCTTTTATGATTTTACCACCTTTGTATCGTTTAGAACCCTCTAGTGAATATAGCTGGAATATTCGTCGTATTAGTGAAGGTTCTAATGATATGGCGTTACCAAAAGACAGAGAAAGCTTATTTTGGATTGCATTTAGAGCAGTTCCTCTTAAGGATAGTAAAATTGAGGAAAAGAAATCTGTATCACTAACGATAACACCTACTTTCTTCTTCAAATTAATTTATAGACCTGAGTCAATAATGGCATTGGAAAATAAAGATGTTATTGATGATGTTATTGTTGAAAAGGTAAATGAGAACATAGTTATAAATAATAAATCACCACTTTATATGACTTTTGAATATTTAAAAGTGGGCGAGGTTGAAATAAAAAATGATGGTAGAGCAATAACGGTAAAACCATTCTCTACAGTATCAGTTGAAGCACCTAAAAATGTTCAAGGAAAGCTGAGTTGGAGATTCAATGATGAAAATTTCTTTATAATAAAAGATAAAGAATATTAACTTAACAATAATTCTTATTTATGGGTGGTCTTTGGGGTGGTTTATGAAACCTATGTTGCATAAAATTCTTTGTATCAATCTTTGTGTTTTATCTGTGGCAATGCCGAAAATCGCATTGTCTGATAATTACTTTGATCCAAATCTTTTACTAAATAATAACGACAATATTGATTTAAGTAATTTCAGCAAAGAAGACTACATTGCACCAGGAGACTATAGTTTAAGTGTTTTTGTTAATACTGAGCCATTAGGTGAAAAGACAATTTTATTTAAAGCAAACAAAGAAGGTAAAGTTGTCCCTGTTGTTACAATCAAAGATTTGAAGCTATTTGGGGTTAATGTTTCAGCGATAAGTAAGCTAAGTCATCTGCCCGAAGATACAGAAATTGATAATATAGAAGCGTATATTCCTAATTCAAGGCTAACCTTTAATATTAATAAATTAACATTAAATGCATCTTTTCCCCAAGTTAATATGGATAAGAGCTTTCAAGGTGAAATTCCCGCAGAATTATTAGATGATGGCGTGAGTGCTGTTATCCTTAATTATATGGCTAACTTTATTAAAAACAGAACGACAGGTGATTATTCAAGCCATAATAACAACTTTTTCTTGAATCTTAATGGTGGTGTAAATATAGGCCCTTGGCGTTTAAGAACAAATTATTCTTATAATAAATCGAGTGGTTCAGATCAGCGTTCTTCAAGTGATTCTGAATTTAGTAATACCTATGTAATGCGAAATATCGCTTATTTAAAATCAATGCTGAAAATTGGTGAAATTACCACTGGAGGGAATATTTTTTCAAGTATTCCGATAAAGGGGATTTCTTTAGCCACTAACCAACAAATGTTACCAAGTAGTATGCGTGGATATGCTCCTGTGGTAAGAGGTTTTGCCAACAGCAATGCAACCGTTACCATTCGTCAAAATGGTCAAATTATCTATAAATCTTTTGTTGCTCCTGGGAATTTTATTATTAATGATATTTCCGCCGGCGGTATTGGTGGGGACCTTGAAATAACCATTGAAGAAGAAGATGGCTCTAAGCGTGTATATACACAAGCCTATTCATCGCTGCCTATCATGTTGCGTGAAGGGCAATTTGAGTATGAGTTTAGTGCGGGGCAATATGATGGTGGTATCACGACAGATTCCAAAAAAAGTAAATTTGCTTTAGGAACGTTTAGTTATGGTATCAATAACTCAATCACTGCATACGGTGGTTTATTAATTGCCAATGGTTATACCTCTGGTGTTATCGGTTCGGGTGTTTCTCTTGGGTTATTAGGTGCCTTATCTGCGGACGTCACTCTCGCCAGAGCTAATTTGGATAAAACTTATCACGGTCAATCATATCGGGTTCGTTATTCTAAGAGTTTATTATCTACAGGGACTTCGTTTGATTTAACCGCATTACGTTATTCAACTAAAGATTACTATGACTTTAGTGATTACAATAACTCAGGTTATGAATTGCGAGAAGGTATTGCACCTTGGTTAAGCCAACGTCAGAAATCTAGTTTTCAAACCTCAATTTCACAATCATTAGGAAAATACGGTTCCATGTATCTTCGTGGTGAAACCAGCCGTTATTGGGGGAATAGCCGTGTTAATAATAGTGTCACATTAGGCTATAACACTGTTCTGAAAGGTATTGCATTTAATATAGATTATTCTATTTCTCGCCTAAAAAGTGATGACAATACATGGCCAGAAAATAGACAAATTAATTTTAATATGAATATGCCACTGAGTGTGTTCTCAAATGCAAGTGGCTTGCAAAATATGAATGCAAGCTATCTTTTGACACATAGCAATGATGGAAGAACTTCGCAACAAGCCGGCTTAAATGGCTCTGCATTTGATAATCAACTTTCTTATGGTATCTACCAGAATACAGATAACAAGGCAGATAGTTATAGTGGCAATATGAATATGAGTTATTCAGGAAGTAAAGGAACGCTTTCTGGGGGTTATAGCTATGGGAAAAATAGAAATAGCTTTAATGGTAGCCTTATTGGTGGTGTTGTTCTGCACTCAAAAGGAGTGACATTATCAAGGATGTTAGGTGACAGTATTGCCATAGTGAGCGCAGATAAAGCAAAGGGCGCAGAAATCAATGGAAATGTGAAAATAGATACATTTGGTAATGCTATTGTCCCTCAATTAAGTCCTTATGATACAAACAGTATTAGCGTAAATGTCAGCACATTACCTGATGATGTGACACTTAATGAAACGTCAATGAAAGTCTATCCAACCGAAGGGGCTATTTTAGCAAGACAATTTCAAACTAAAGTGGGTTATCAGGTTATTTTTGATATAAAAACAGCGGAAAATATAGCGATACCTTTTGGTGCAATGGCTTCTTTGACAGATGAAAAAGATAAACAGGTAAATACCGGTATTATCGATGCCTATCAATCTCTTTATATGAGTGGGTTACCCAATGATGGGAATGTCGTGGTGACTTGGAATAACAATACGGGCAAACATTCATGTCAATTTAGTTATTCAGAGCTTGAAAAGATTGAAGTATCACAACAAAACCCAATAAGAATGGTGACCGTTAATTGTCAATAATTTTTATAATTATTAAGTTAAACAAGGTGATAACCAGCAATGCTGTTATGTAAAGGCAAAGAGTAATGACGTTCCCGCAAATAAAAAAATGTATGGTTACTTTCTATTGGCACTATCAGTGGATATTCAGTTTACGCTATTGGTGCGTTAGAGCCGGGAAATTATAGTCTAGCCAGAGATCATTCTTTGCAATTTAATGTAGCTATTAGTTCTGGATTTTCAATTGATGCTAGGCCTTATTTTTTAGATTCTAGTACAAAGATAACAGTCCATGCATTAAAAGCCTGCGATGTGACGCCACAAACAGCAACATCGATTAACTACCGTAGTCAAATAGCACAAAATTTTGCTACACCGACTAAACTCGATGAGAATATTGCCAGTATAAATGTTGATTGTCCCTATGCTGGGAATGTACATATTACATTAAGACCGTTTAATACCTTAGTCAAAGGCAGTAATACGGGAATGGAATTAACCGGCACTAAAGCGCAGGAAAGCGGTTATGTGGTGACTTCGCTAACTAGCCAACAACAAAATACTATTTGTGAACCTAATTCCAGTG
Source organism: Proteus sp. G2609 (assembly GCF_963896135.1). Lineage (NCBI taxonomy): Bacteria > Pseudomonadati > Pseudomonadota > Gammaproteobacteria > Enterobacterales > Morganellaceae > Proteus > Proteus sp. G2609. The sequence continues at coordinate 181,612 of NZ_CAWQNB010000024.1, forward strand.
ATGCGTTAAGTTATGTCGGTAGTAATAAATTAGTTAATGCTATGCCCAAAGTTTTTAATCAAACGTTATATTTTAATCTTTGTGCAAATAGTAATATTCCCGCAGATAGATACTCGGGCAGTGTCGATGTAGCGATTTTAGTCGAGTAATATGCATTAAAGTAATATTGGGCAAATAAGAACGCGATCATTCTTATTTGCTTTTTATGAGGTACTACTATTTTTACCGGATAGGCCTATTGTCTAGGCCAAATAACGGTATTCAATGTTATTTTATAAGTTCCTATCCACTATACTTGTCGTAAGCCTAAATCAAGCAAGGTTTTGCTTGGCTCTCCTCCAATTTCACGCGTGAGTTTAGGAACCATATAGCCAGAGACAAGACTCATTAATGATTTCATTATTTCGCGCGCTTCACTGTCTGGTACCATAAAATGAGCCGCTCCCTGTACTTTATCTAGCACATGAAGGTAATAAGGCATAATGCCTGCGTCAAATAGTGCACGACTTAAATCAGCAAGGGTTTGGGCATTGTCGTTAACCCCTCGCAGTAATACCCCTTGGTTTAATAGCGTAACATGGGCATTTTTTAGTTTTAAGCAAGCTTCTCTTAACGCATCATCAATTTCATTTGCATGATTGATATGCAATACCATAATATTTTGTAAACGTGACTGCTGTAAGCGCTGACATAACCTATGAGTAATACGCGCAGGGATCACCACGGGTAAACGAGAGTGAATACGTAAACGTTTAATGTGGGGGATGGCTTCTAGCTGAGTAATTAACCAATCTAGCTCGTCATCTTTGGCCATTAGCGGATCGCCACCCGAAAAGATGATTTCATCGAGTTTTGGGTTATTTTTGATATACTCTATTGCCTTTTGCCAGTTAGCTTTGTTTCCCTTGTTATCTTCGTAAGGAAAATGGCGTCGGAAACAGTAACGGCAATTGACAGCGCAACCACCTTTGACCAAAAGCAATGCACGATTCTGATATTTATGTAATAAACCCGGCACCGCATTTTGTTGCTCATCTAATGGATCCGTAGAGAATCCCGGCGTTAGGGTAAATTCAGCATGTGCAGTTAATACTTGTAAAAGTAATGGATCGTTAGGATCGCCTTTTTTCATGCGCGCAACGAATTCACGGGGAACCCGTAAAGGAAAAAGTCGTCTCGCCTGAGCACCCCGTTGTAGTTCAGCGTGATGTTCCAGCGCTAAAAGTTGGAGTAATTCAACAGGATCACTGATTGCCTGCGCGAGTTGTGTTAACCAGACTTCTCTGGTGGTGTGATTATGAGTTACAATGTGTGCCATTTTTGGCTATGCCATTTTAAATTAAAAAAGTTAGAGGATATTCATGGCTTCTTATAATACCAACGATTTTCGTTCAGGTCTTAAAATCATGTTAGATGGCGAGCCAGCCGTCATTACTGAATGTGAATTTGTGAAACCAGGTAAAGGTCAGGCATTTGCTCGTGTGCGTCTGCGTAAACTGATTTCTAACAAATTACTGGAAAAAACCTTCAAATCTACTGATTCTGCTGAGGGTGCAGATGTCATGGATATCAACTTAACTTACCTGTACAACGATGGTGAGTTCTGGCATTTCATGAACAACGAAACCTTTGAACAATTAGCTGCAGACGAAAAAGCGGTTGGCGAAAATGCTAAATGGTTGATTGACCAAGCAGAGTGTATCGTTACACTGTGGGATAATCGTCCTATTGCTGTTGTTCCACCAAACTTTGTTGAGTTAGAAATCGTTGATACCGATCCGGGTCTGAAAGGGGATACTGCGGGTACAGGCGGTAAACCAGCAACATTAAGCACTGGCGCTGTGGTTAAAGTACCTCTGTTCGTACAAATCGGTGAAGTGATTAAAGTGGATACGCGTTCTGGTGAATATGTATCACGCGTAAAATAATCATCGCGATTATTTTACCGAACGTTTATACCAATATAAAATACCACATATGCTCTCTTGATTGTGGTATTTTTATTTTATACGCAAAAAATTTGATAAATATAACAAATTATCTTTAAAAAAATTGATTAATTTACTTTAATACGGTGTTTTATAAAATCGTTATATAGATAAGTGATATAATATAAAATCAATATATTATTTCATTCTTTATTTATGCCAAAACAGCATGAGCAATGCCAGATTGGAATTGGTAAAAAATAGCCATTTTTTTACAATGTAGTTGTTGATTATTTTGGTAAAGATAATCCACAGCAATATTTATTTAATTTATTTTGACCTTTCCTTTTAGAGATATTGAAGAATATAGATAAAAACTGTAATCCTGTAATATTATTGATATTTATTTTTATTTTTTTGTACTAGGGAAACTATTTCCAATATAATACTATATCTAAAATATCTCTTTTATTTTTTCTTTTCTTACGTTTCGTTCTTATTTGTCTGATAATTATCACTTTTTATACTGGATTGATGCTTTTTGGTCCTTTTTCTATACGTAAATTCTCTTAAGTGTAAATTCATAATCAGATTAGTATATTATTTTAAAAAAATTTTTTCCTATCTTATAAACACAATTTTATTGTCATTAATTTTTTTTGATTTTCATCAAAAATAAAACCTTATGATTATGATGGTTATTTAAAATTCTCTAAATTGATTACAGAGAAATTTAAAATTTTTGAATATAAATAAAATATTTATCGTCTATACTTTAATAAGTAACAACTCATTGAGTGAGATATTTTTATTTGGTTTTAATGATTATCAATCAGATATCTTTTCTTTGACCATGACTCTCAATTTATTTAGGAGGCGATATGGAACAGAAAATAATTGTTATGGGGGCAGATCCTTCAGGTTATGAGCTTAAAAATGCCGTCAAATCTCATCTACAAGCAAAAAATTACACAATAAAAGATATTACCGAATCAGGGCCTATTGGTTATTGTGATGTTGGTGATAAAGTAGGCGCTATTATTTCAGAACATCCTGAATATATTGGTTTTGTTTTTTGTGGCACAGGGATGGGAGTAAGTATTAGTGCTAATAAACATAAAAATGTTTATTGCGGGGTTTGTGAGAGTGTTACCACTGCGCGTTTTTGTAAAGTGATTAATAATTGCAATATGCTAGCCATGGGGGGTTTACTGATTACTCCCTTTAAAGCCAATATGATGGTAGATGCTTATTTATCTGCAACCTTTACACAAGGGTTTTCTGAAGCGACCCCAGATGATTTACAATGTGGCTTACAGACCATGAAAGAGGTTGAAAAGCGCATTTATACTGACTAATCCCTTTTTTGTAAGCCTGCTTTTGCAGGCTTTTTCAATCATATCACTCTTTCCCACCACTTAAGTGTCAACGTCATAATTGTCGACACGTCATCAAGTAAATTAATTTTTATTTATAACGCATTGATTTTTAACAAAAATAAAATATTGCTGCTCTTGGCATGAAATATGCTTCATCTAGAGAAAAATTAACGACAGTCGTGAGCTGTTAAACGTTTTTCTCGGAGGATGTGGCGAATGAATCGCTTTGTTATTGCAGAGCCACAACGATGCATAGGGTGTAATACCTGTATGGCAGCTTGTTCGGAAGTACACCAAGCTGTGGGATTACAGGCGCATCCGCGTCTTACAGTGGTAAAAGTGGAGGATCAGACCGCCCCGATGCTTTGTCGGCATTGTGAGGATGCTCCTTGTGCTAGTGTGTGCCCAGTCAATGCCATTACTCATGAAGATAATATGATCTTTCTTAATGAGAGCTTGTGTATTGGCTGTAAGTTATGCGGTTTGGTATGTCCTTTTGGTGCGATTACACCATCAGGCAGTAAACCCGTTAACTTACCGGCTGTGTTTGACCATTTTGTGCCTGAAGAGATGCTGGCAGATGTGCCCGCAAGTCTTCCTACTACCAATCCATTCCTTGCATGGAATGCGGGTATTCGCGCAATAGCAGTGAAATGTGACTTGTGTGCTTTCTCAGATGAGGGGCCTGCTTGCGTAAAAGTCTGTCCGACAGATGCCTTACATCTAGTTGAAGAAGATAGCCTTGAAGAGCAGATGAAAGCGCGTCGTTTAGACTCTGTGATGGAACCTATGACAAGTCTTGATGATCTATCTACGTTGACACAGGAGCGCAAGTAATATGGAACCTCTTCAGTTACTGATGTGGTCAATCATCCTGTATGTTGTTGGTGGCGTTATTGCACTGTTTTTAAAGAAACAGGAAGGATTGGCAATCCTAATATCGGGGATCAGCGCAATCATCGGTGGTGTATTAGGTGTTTTGAGCGCATTACCGGTTATTTTAAATGGTGAAACAATCAGTTTTGCTATGGCTGGACCATTTGATTTCGCCGCTTTTGTGGTGCGTATGGATATGCTTGGCGCCTTTATGGTGTTTGTCATTTCTTTACTCGTCACTGTTTGTGCGTTGTATTCACTCTCTTATGTTCAAGAATACAAAGGTCGCGGCGCATGGAGTATGGGATTTTTTATGAATCTCTTTATTGCTTCCATGGTAGGACTGATTGTTATGGATAATGCGTTTTACTTTATTATCCTATTTGAAATGATGTCGTTAGCATCTTGGTTCTTAGTCATCGCTGACCAAGATGACGAATCTATCCACGCCGGTTTACTCTACTTCTTTATCGCTCACGCAGGCTCTGTACTAATCATGATAGCCTTCTTCTTAATGTGGCGTGAAAGCGGTAGTCTTGATTTTGATTCATTCCGTCAACTTTCTCTTTCCCCTGCAATGGCTTCTGTGGTGTTCTTACTGGGCTTCTTCGGATTTGGTGCCAAAGCCGGTATGTTGCCATTACACAGTTGGTTGCCAAAAGCACACCCCGCAGCACCCTCTCACGCTTCAGCATTAATGTCTGGAGTGATGGTGAAAATTGGTATTTTTGGGATCATCAAAGTAGGCATTGATTTATTAGGTGCTTCACAAATGTGGTGGGGAATTGTCGTTCTCGCATTCGGTGCTGTCTCTTCTGTATTAGGGGTTATGTACGCATTAGCAGAGCACGATTTAAAACGTCTACTTGCATGGCACACCGTTGAAAATATCGGCATCATCTTGATGGGCGTGGGAGTTGGCATGGTAGGTATGGCAACCGATCATCCAGTGATTGCCGCTCTCGGTCTGCTTGGTGCGTTATACCACTTATTAAATCACGCGGTATTTAAAGGATTATTGTTCTTAGGTGCCGGAGCCATTATTAATCAAATTCACACTCGTGATATGGATAAGATGGGTGGATTAGCCAAACTAATGCCTTACACTGCAACGGCATTCTTAATTGGTTGTATGGCAATTTCAGCATTACCGCCATTAAATGGTTTTGTGAGTGAGTGGTATACTTATCAATCACTATTTACGATGAGTTACGATGGTAACTTTGTCATGCGCTTAAGTGGTCCTATTGCCATTATTATGTTGGCAATTACTGGGGCATTAGCGGCAATGTGTTTCGTCAAAGTTTATGGCGTCAGTTTTTGCGGTGGCCCACGTAGTGAGCAAGCGACTAAAGCTAAAGAAGTACCGTTGCCAATGACCATTGCTATGGGGTTATTAGCACTTTTCTGTGTTGTATTAGGTGTGGGTGCGGCTTTTGTTGCGCCAATTATTGCCAATATTGCAATGTCACTTAGCGAAACCAGTGCATTAACAGTGACTCAAGGTGCGATATTAGTCCCTGATAGTGCATCACAAGCGATGTTCTCTCCTGCCTTAACATTTATTTTATTAATCGCCTTACCACTAATTCCATTCTTAATTTATCTCGGCTTAAAAGGTGGTCAGCCTGCATTTCGCCGTAAAGGTAATCCATGGGCTTGTGGTTATGTCTGGGAAAAAGACATGGCGGTGTCCGCTGGGGGCTTTACTCAAGCACTACGTAGTATGTTTGCACCACTTTATCGTATGCGTAAACAGCTTGATCCATCACCTTGGCTTTCACGTGGCTTTAATAAAACACAGCGCGGTGCTGAAAAGGTCGAACCATTCTGGGATGAAAGCATTATTTATCCATTGGTTCGTGGTATCCAACGTTTTGCTAAACGTATCCAATGCCTACAAGGCGGCGATTTCAGACTCTATTGTCTATACGTGGTGGCAGCGCTGGTCATCTTGCTTTTAGTTATCGCAGCGTAAGGAGAGGGAATGATGACTTTCCAAGAAACACCTTCGTTTATGATGGGAATATTCGCGGTTATTCAAGCACTCTTTCTGCTGGCGATAACCCCATTATGTACAGGTATTTCTCGCCAAATTCGTGCCAAGATGCATTCGCGTCAAGGTCCTGGTATTTGGCAGGATTACCGAGATATTTTTAAATTACTTAAACGTCAATCCGTTGCCCCTGAGCAATCCGGTGTGATCTTCCAAGTGATGCCTTATGTGTTATTAGGCAGCATGTTATTAGTGGCAATGGCATTGCCTGTCTTTACGGCAACCTCTTTGTTTGGCGGTGCGGCTGACTTAATTGCATTAATTTATCTGTTTGCACTATTTCGTTTCTTTTTCTCTTTATCGGGTTTGGATTCAGGTAGTCCATTTGCGGGTATTGGGGCCAGCCGTGAACTGACATTGGGTGTATTAGTTGAGCCTATTTTAGTGCTTTCGTTGATTGTGGTGGCATTGATTGTGGGTTCAACCAATGTCGGCACTATCAGTGCGACACTCGCCCAAGGTTGGGTATCACCCACAGCTACACTTTTAGCCTTATTGGCTTGTGCTTTTGCGGCATTTATTGAAATGGGCAAAATGCCTTTTGACGTCGCGGAAGCAGAGCAAGAATTACAAGAAGGACCTCTAACCGAGTACTCCGGCTCTGGTTTTGCCATGGTTAAACTGGGTATTGGTTTAAAACAAGTGGTGATTGCTGAGCTGTTCCTTGCCGTATTTATTCCTTTTGGCAAAGCGACTGAATTTACCTTTGTCGCGCTTCTTGTCGCCTTAGTGTTAATGGCCGTGAAATTGCTGGTCGTGTTTGTATTAGCGTCATTAGTTGAAAACAGTTTAGCGCGTGGTCGCTTCTTACTGACTCAGCATGTGACATGGTTAGGGTTCGGTGTTGCGGCACTGGCTTTTGTTTTCTATTTAACTGGTCTATAAGGAGCGATGATTGCAATGGAAAATATAGCTCTTGCGACCTTACTCATCCCATTTGCAGGGGCGTTAATTACGTCCATACTGCCAAATCGGATGGCGAAGTGGTTATGTACACTGTTCGCTTTATTAGCCACATTAGGTACTGTTGTTTTAGGTTGGCAGTTCCTCGCTGAAGGTAAAGTCGATACCACAATTACGCTAGTACAATATGGTGATGTTGCGCTATTTGGTTTTACCATTGATCGCGTCAGTACCTTAATTGCTTTTGCCGTTGTGTTCTTAGGATTACTCGTTAGTTTTTATTCAACGGGTTATCTCACTAACGGTAACCGTGAGCATCCCCATGATGGGACTCGTCGTTATTATGCTTTCCTGTTGATCTTTATTGGTGCTATGGCAGGTTTAGTACTGTCATCTACCATTTTAGGGCAACTGCTGTTTTTTGAAATTACCGGTGGTTGTTCTTGGGCATTAATTGGTTATTACCAATCAGAGAAGTCATTGCGTTCGGCAATGAAGGCATTGTTAATTACTCATGTTGCGTCAATCGGTCTGTATCTTGCAGCTGCAACCTTGTTTGTAAGTACGGGTTCGTTTGAACTAACTGCGATAGCAACATTAGATGAGCCAACAAAACTGATTGTCTTTGGCGGTATTCTGTTTGCTGCTTGGGGTAAATCAGCACAGCTTCCTTTACAAGCTTGGTTACCTGATGCAATGGAAGCACCAACACCTGTAAGTGCTTACTTACACGCTGCGTCAATGGTTAAAGTGGGTGTGTATATCTTTGCTCGTGCCATTATTTCAGCCGGTGATGTCCCTCATATCATTGGTTGGGTGGGGATCGCCATGGCGGTTATCACTCTGATTTATGGCTTTATGATGTATCTGCCACAAAAAGATATGAAACGTCTGTTAGCATGGTCAACCATTACACAGCTTTCTTATATCTTCCTCGCGTTATCTATCTCAATCTTTGGACCTCGTGAAGCCTTTAATGGTGGTGTGGCTTATATCTTTAACCACGCTTTTGCTAAAAGTTTGTTCTTCTTAGTCGCAGGTGCTCTGAGTTATAGCTGTGGTACTCGTATGTTACCGCGCTTAAAAGGGTTAATTAATAAATATCCATTGCTGGGTGTGGGCTTTTGTGTTGCTGCGTTAGCGATTGCAGGTGTACCACCACTCAATGGTTTCTTTAGTAAATTCCCTATCTTTGCAGCAGGCTTTGAATTATCGAGTGTGTTCTGGGTAATGACACCTATTATGGTTCTGGTACTGATTGAATCTGTTGCAAGTTTCACTTGGTTTATCTACTGGTTTGGTCGTGTGGTGCCAGGAGAACCAAGTAAAGAAGTTGCGCAAGGACAACCGGTTCCTATGGCAATGCAAATTGTGATTGGAATCCTGATTATTATGTCTTTCGCATCCAGTGTTATTGCTGTGACTTGGCTAGGATAAGGGGATAAATCATGACTGGAGCACTTATTGTTAATAATTTAGCGGGGTTAATGATGATCACCTCGCTACTGGTGATAGGCGCAAGAAAGCCTATTGCTTCCTGTTGGTTTTATGCTCTGCAATCCTTTGTTTTGGTGATGATTTTTGTCACTTTAGCAAATACGCTAGATGCACATCAACTGACACTTTGGGCGATAACCGCCTTCTTTACCAAAGTTCTACTCGTTCCACTTATCTTAGGATTTGCCTTCCGCAAATTATCCGATCCGAGCGCCAATATCAGTGTCATTAAACCGGCATTATTGATGTTATTAGCCGCCGTGATTGTGATTTTATGCTGGTTTGTGGTTGAGCCAATTCAAATACCTATGGTGGCGGAATTGAAACCTGCATTAGCGGTCTCTTTAGGCCATTTTATGCTAGGTCTACTGTGTATAGTGACTCAACGAAATATTCTAAAACAAGCATTTGGTTACTGCTTAATGGAAAACGGCTCTCACTTAACACTCGCTTTATTAGCGTGGAGGGCACCAGAGTTGGTAGAAATTGGTATAGCAACGGATGCCATTTTTGCTGTGATTGTCATGGCAGTATTGGCGCGTAAGATTTACCGCACGCTCAACACACTGAACGTGGATCAACTGACCGCGCTGAAGGGGTGAGGAGATGAATCAAACAACCATGTTAACAATCTTAATGTTTGCACCGCTGGTATTTTCGATATTGGCATTTTTAAGCCCATTATTGAAAGTAGCAGCACGTCCTATCGTTACAGGCATTCATACTATAGGTATTTTTGTCTTAGTCATTGCCGCGTTAGGCACTGTTGCTGATGTGATGTCCCATGGCGAAATACTGGCAGCAGCGAAATGGGTTCATGTTGATAGTTTAGGGGCACTATTTCTAGCCATTTTAGGCATCATTGGTTTTTTAACCGGCCTGTATTCTATTGGTTATATGAATCATGAAGTGGATGAGGGCGAAATTTCTGTTCGTACTTTATGTAACTACTATGGTTTCTTCCACCTCTTCCTTTTCACCATGTTATTAGCGATCACCAGTAATAACTTGATCTTGATGTGGGCGGCGATTGAAGCCACAACATTAAGCTCTGCTTTCTTAGTAGGGATTTATGGTCAACGCTCTTCATTAGAAGCTGCATGGAAGTACATTATTATCTGTAGTGTCGGTGTCGCATTTGGTCTTTTTGGCACAATTTTAGTTTATGCCAATGCAGCAAGCTTTATGCCTGATCCTGATCAGGCCATCTTCTGGACAGAAGTGTTGAAATATACACATCAGTTAGATCCAACACTGATGCATTTAGCTTTTGTATTTATTTTGATCGGTTTCGGTACCAAAACCGGGTTATTCCCAATGCATGCATGGTTACCAGATGCTCACAGTGAAGCGCCAAGCCCTGTTAGTGCGCTGTTATCTGCGGTGTTATTAAACTGTGCGCTGTTAATCATTATTCGTTACTACATTATTATTGATGCAGCAATAGGCACTGAATTCACTCGTAACCTATTGTTAATCTTTGGCTTCCTCTCTGTTGCTATCGCCGCGTTCTTTATTCTGATCCAGCGCGATATGAAACGCTTATTAGCGTACTCCAGTGTGGAAAACATGGGGTTAATTGCAGTGGCTCTGGGTATTGGTGGCCCGATTGGGATTTTGGCGGCTTTATTCCACACGTTAAACCACAGCTTAGCAAAAGCATTGCTGTTCTGCGGCTCTGGTAACGTGTTACTGAAATACGGTACACGGGATCTAAATGTCGTGAAAGGCATGTTTAAAGTAATGCCATTAAGTGCTGCATTATTTGCTGGCGGTGCTTTGGCATTAGGGGGCATGCCACCATTTAATGTCTTTATCAGTGAATTTATGATTGTTGTTGCAGGCTTAGCAGCTAAGCATATGGGATTAACAATTCTATTATTATTGTTATTAACCGTAGTATTAGGTGGATTAGTTCGTATGGTAGCTAAAACGGTATTTGGTCCAAAACCGGATGTGGTTGCCAAAGGTGAATTAGGTCTGTTAACCACACTACCGATGATCATTTTGATTGCGCTTATGTTGTTAATGGGAACACATATTCCTAAGCCAGTCAGTGAGTTATTGGAGAACGCAGCCAATATCGTGATGAATATCGATGAGAGTGGATCACCAAATTATACATGGCCAACAACGTTAATCAGCAATCCATCAATATCGGTTCAGGAGAAGTAACGTGAGCTATCAAAATTATGTCAGTAGAAAAGAGGGAAACGAACTCGGTGCGGGTTATGTTGCTAAAGTTCGAGAAAAATTCCCATCAGCTATTCTTGATGAAGAGCGACAAACCGCTGATCAATTGACGATAACAGTTAAAACGGGATCACTGCCTGAAGTGGTGGAGTATCTATATTACGGTTTAGGAGGCTGGTTACCTGTTTTATTTGGTAACGATGAACGTAGTTTAAATGGTGATTATGCCGTCTATTACGCCTTATCGATGGAAGAGGGTGAAAAGTGCTGGATAGTCGTTAAAGCACACGTTAGTCCTATTACACTTGAATTTCCTTCTGTTACCCCGCGAGTTCCTGCAGCAGTATGGGGAGAGCGTGAAATTCGTGATATGTATGGTCTTATTCCTGTGGGATTACCGGATGAGCGTCGTTTAGTGCTTCCAGATGATTGGCCTGAAGATATGTACCCGTTACGTAAAGATGCCATGGATTATCGCCAACGTCCAACGCCAACCACAGAAACAGAAACTTATCCGTTTGTGAACGAAGGCAAACAAGATGCGCGTGTCGTTCCTATCGGCCCTATGCATATTACGTCTGATGAACCGGGACATTTCCGTTTATTTGTTGACGGTGAAAATATTGTTGATGCTGACTATCGCATGTTCTATGTACACCGTGGTATGGAAAAATTGGCAGAAACCCGTATGGGCTATAATGAAGTCACTTTCCTATCAGACCGTGTCTGTGGGATTTGTGGCTTTACACATAGCGTGGCATATACCACTTCTGTTGAAAATGCGTTAGGTATTGAAGTGCCTCGTCGTGCTCATACTATCCGTTCTATTTTATTAGAAGTTGAACGTCTACATAGTCATTTATTAAATATCGGTTTAGCGAGTCACTTTACCGGATTTGATACCGGTTTCATGCAATTCTTCCGTATTCGTGAAAAATCCATGCAGATTGCTGAAATGCTGACGGGAGCACGTAAAACCTACGGCTTAAACTTAATTGGTGGTATTCGTCGCGATATTTTAAAAGATCAACGTATTAAAACTATCCAATTAGTCAGAGAAATGCGCAAAGAAGTCACTGAATTAGTCGACATCTTACTTTCTGCGCCAAATATGGAACAGCGTACCGTTGGGGTCGGGATTTTAGATAAGAAAGTCGCGCGTGATTTCAGCCCGGTAGGCCCGATGATCAGAGCCAGTGGTTTTAAACGTGATGTACGCTTTGATCACCCATTTGCAGATTATGGCAACTTACCATTAACCCTATTTAGTTATGAAGGCGGGGATGTTTTCTCACGTGTGATGGTGCGTATTAAGGAAGTGCTTGATTCTATGGCAATGATTGAATATGCCTTAGATAATCTGCCGGAAGGACCGTTATTAACTGAAGGCTTTACCTACCAACCTTATAAATTTGCACTTGGTTTTACCGAAGCTCCACGAGGTGAAGATATTCACTGGAGTATGTTGGGTGATAATCAAAAATTATTCCGTTGGCGTTGTCGTGCGGCCACTTACGCTAACTGGCCAGTACTACGTTATATGTTACAAGGAAATACGGTTTCTGATGCACCATTAATTATCGGTAGCCTCGATCCTTGTTACTCCTGTACTGACAGGGTAACGCTTGTCGATGTGAAAAAACGTAAATCGAAAACAGTTTCTTATAAAGAAATTGAACGTTATAGCATCGAACGTAAAAATTCGCCGCTCAAGTGAGGGACTGAACGATGTTAAAATTGTTTAAAACCATTATCAAAACAGGCGATGCAACAACAAAATATCCTTTTAAACCATTAGAACTCCCTGATGGTTTTAGAGGAAAACCTGAGTACTCACCTGAGCAATGTATTGTTTGTGGGGCTTGTACTTCTGCATGTCCTGCGAATGCACTGACCATGGAAACCAACCTCGAAACGGGTGAACGTCACTGGCAGTTATTTATTGGTCGTTGTATTTATTGCGGCCGCTGTGAAGAAGTCTGCCCAACTCGGGCAATTGTATTATCAGATATGTTTGAAACGGCAGTCACACAAAAATCAGATCTTTATATTAAAGGTACATTTAAATTATTAAGCTGCCGTGAGTGTCATCAACCCTTTACACCTAGAAAATCTGTTGATTACGCTATGGCACTGCTGGTGCAATCGGGTTGGGATGCACAAACTGTTGAGGCAATGCGTCCACAATTTGAAACTTGCCCAGAGTGTAAACGTAAACATAACCTACTCTCTGATGGTCAAGAAAATATTAGTATGGGCAATGTCGGGAGTGTGAAAAAATGAGTCTACCAGAAATTCCCATCAATCATCATGTCAGCCAACCTATCACATTAAGTGATCAGGTGAAAAAGCTGAAAAAAACGTTATTGAAAGATATTCAACGTTCCGCGTATGTTTATCGTGTTGACTGTGGTGGTTGTAATGGTTGTGAGATTGAAATTTTCTCTGCAATTACACCTGTTTTTGATGCCGAGCGATTTGGTATCAAGGTGGTTGCTTCACCTCGCCATGCTGATATTTTGTTATTTACTGGTGCCGTAACACGCCAAATGCGTGTACCGGCATTACGTGCTTATGAATCAGCACCAGATCCCAAAATTTGTATCTCTTATGGCGCTTGTGGTTGTGGTGGTGGGATATTCCACGATCTCTATTGTGTATGGGGTGGGAGTGAAACCATCGTTCCTATTGATGTGTGGATCCCTGGTTGTCCTCCGACACCTGCAGCAACTATTTATGGTTTTGCTGTGGCATTAGGCTTATTAGATCAAAAACTAAAAGGTCAAAATCACACTGAAGTGGATAATGAGCAAGCGTCACTGTTACTGCCGTCGATCCCTCTTGATACTCGGGTAATGATAGAGCGTGAAGCTCGTCGTCTTGCTGGTTATTATCAAGGGCGACAAATTAGTGATCATTTCCTCACTTTACTTGATGGTGCCACAGTACAAGAAGTCAGTGGGCGTGTTGATGAATGGTTACGCCAAGCGAATGATCCTCGTTTAGCGGAAATTGTAAAACGACTGGTGCATTCATTAAACCAAGGAGGCGTTCATGTCTGATGACGCTAAAGTTTACTTTTGGTCATTAAGACAAAAGTTTGTTGATAGCGATGATGATATACCTGAGCAGGCGCAACAAGTGATGTACTACTCGTTGGCGATTGGTCATCACGTCGGCATGATTGACTGCTTAAAAACAGAGTTGGTTTGTCCTTTAGAAAAATATCAAGCATGGATTGATTTATTACCTGAGGGGGAAGCAAAACGAAAAATGCAAGGATTGCTAACTTTCGGTGAGATCAATATCAATTCTGAACATACTCACATGTTAGCTTTAGCTTTCGATCCTATTGCCAAAAGTGATGATCCACTTTTTAGTGAGTGGAGCCAAACGCTGATTAATTTATTAGGTGAAATTGTTATAGAGCCAGCGATTTATTTGATTGTAAAGAGAAAACCATGAGTGAAACAATGACAGCACCTAAGGTCGTATTAACGGTAGGAAATAGCATGATGGGGGATGATGGAGCCGGTCCTCTATTAGCGGACTTAATGGAAGCAAACCCGATTGATGGTTGGATGGTTATCAATGGGGGAAGTGCGCCAGAGAATGTTTCTTATCAAATAAGAGCATTACAACCGCAATGTGTTGTCATTGTTGATGCGGCTGATATTGGTTTAAAACCTGGTGAAATAAGGGTAATAGATCCTGATTATATTGCAGAAATGTTTATTATGAGCACCCATAACATGCCGTTAAATTTTCTGATAGATCAATTAAAGGACGATATCCCCGATATTACTTTCTTGGGGATCCAGCCCGATCTGGTGGGATTCTATTACCCAATGACCGAAGCGGTAAGAAACGCTGTTGATAAAGTTTATCAAGGCATTAAGTCTTGGCGAGTTGATTACTTTCCTGAGCTTGAAGTCTGTGATGAAGACGATATCGAAGAATAGAAAAATTAAAGTATAAAAAACATAAAGTATAAATAAGTATCCATAAGTAAAAAACATCCGTTCTGCGGATGTTTTATATTAATGAGTGATATAAGTGTCACAACCGCCAAAAAAAGACAGTTTTGTAACTTATATCACTCATTGGTAAACAGTCATCTTGAGCCTATCTTTTTTAAAAAACGCACATCCTTAACCCTTTCTTCATCAGTATCAAGACAAAATTAATTATACTTAGCCTAACTAGTGGATTTTAGAGGCCTAATTGGCTCAAAAAGCGCACTTTTTGATTAATGTTAAGTGTAACATAGCAAGATTAGCTTCATATTAAGCTAACTATCTTTGCTACCCTTAATGCCCTTAAGCAAAAATGTTCACGACAAAATATTTCTGTCTTATTAAAAAAATAAAAGGTTCGGTATGTCCTCTTCTTTTCCCCAATTAAGTATTGTGGTGGCGGTTTTTAATGGTGAAAAATTTTTACCACAGTTTTTTAATTGTTTACATGCACAACAACTGGAAAACTGGGAACTTATTTTAGTTGATGATGGCTCTACTGATAACTCTCGTCAGATCTTAGATAAATGGGAAAAACACTTTCCCAATGTCACTATTTTAACACAAGAAAACCAAGGTGTTTCCGTTGCGCGTAATACAGGATTTGCTGTTGCAAAGGGGGAATACGTTGCTTTTCCTGATATTGATGATGTGATAGATAAACGCATGTATCCCCGATTACTTGAAATTGCCCAAGCCGATAATTTGGATGTGGCAACCTGTAATGGGAATTATGTTTATGATGATAAAAACCGACCAACACGCCCTATCTTTCCTTCAACGCGTTTAACAACCACAGAGGTATTAACCGGGCCTCAATGGCTTGAATGTGCTCTTGAGTCGAAAAAGTTCTTACATGTTACATGGTTAAATATTTATCGACGTCAGTTTTTACTGGAGCATGGTTATTACTTTGAGCCGGGTTTGCATCACCAAGATATTCCTTGGACGACAGAAGTGTTATTAACGGCGAAACGGGTAAAATATATCGATGAGCGTTATTACGACTATTTTATTCATTCAGGCTCCGTGTCGCATACGACACCCGATGATCGTATTCATGTAAGAACAATTTATAACTATATGAAAATACTTGAGATGCTGGATGCTATTAATCAACGCCATGCTGAGATAGCAAAAACGATCAATGCTTGTTATTGGCAAATAGCCAAAGAAGGTTTAGGTATTATTCATTCTATTGATGCGATTAGTTCACCAGAAACCAAAAAACAGATAGTTAAGGTATTTTTTGAGCGGGGAATTTGGGCATTAATTTGGAAAAATGCGAAAGATTTTAGATTAAAATGGCGTTTAGGGCGGCGTTATTTTCGACTGAAAAAAATATTAGCAGAATAAATATAAATGGGTGTAATAATTTGCACCCTTTATTTTTTCATTAATATACTTATCGTAAAATTAGGTTATTTCGTAAAAATAGCAATTTAT
This sequence comes from Proteus sp. G2609, assembly GCF_963896135.1. Classification (NCBI taxonomy): domain Bacteria; kingdom Pseudomonadati; phylum Pseudomonadota; class Gammaproteobacteria; order Enterobacterales; family Morganellaceae; genus Proteus; species Proteus sp. G2609. The sequence continues at coordinate 197,906 of NZ_CAWQNB010000024.1, forward strand.
TTTGTTATATGCTCACGATTAAGAATGAGCATAACCTATATAACTGATTTATTAGAAAAAAACTGTGCTCTATTTAAAAAATTGTCATATTGAACGCTATTGCTTGATGAAAGTTTATGTAAAATCAATAAAATGTTGGATATTATTCGAGTAATTCAAGAAAAGCTTTTATGATGCCAAGCAATTAATCCTTTTGTCTGCATCAATGTGCAGAACATCATAATAACAACAGTTAACTTATTTCTTTTCTGCCTCTTTCAAACAGATTGAGACTGATGATAAGTCGTATCTAAAAAATCGGAGAATATTTATGTCTATTCGGTTTAGTTGGCGAAAATCGTTTATTGCTTTATCCTGCTTAGCCGCACTTAGTGTTCCTGTTACTACTTCAGCACAAACCTTAAAATTAGCCATTGGTGAAGAGCCGACAGAAGGTTTTGATCCCATGTTAGGGTGGAGCCATGGTAGCTACTTACTGCTACACAGCCCATTATTAAAGCAAAATGCGGATCTGAGTTGGTATAGCAATATGCTCAGTGATTATCAGCCTAGTGCAGAGGGCACAACATGGAAGCTGACGTTAAAACCAGATTTGAAATTTTCTGATGGTTCCCCTTTAACTGCAAAAGATGTTGCCTTTACCTATAACAATGCCGCGGCAAGTGGCGGTAAAGTGGATATGGGAAACTTTCTTTCTGCAACGGCAGATGATGATTTACATGTCACTATTGCTTTAAAAGCGCCTCAAAGTACTTTTGTTAATGTATTAGGCTCGCTAGGCATTGTTTCAGCTGATAAATATGATGAAAAAACCTATGCACAAAAGCCGATTGGTGCCGGTCCTTATCGTATGGTCAGTTTTCAACCGGGTCAGCAACTCATCGTTGAGGCAAACCCTTATTATGCGGGTAAGAAAAATGATTTCGAAAAGCTTATCTTTGTTTTTCTTGATGAAGATGCCGCCTTTGCTGCCGCTCAAAGTGGACAACTAGGGGTTGTTCGTATTCCTCCTGCCACCGCAGCCATTGCTAAAAATTTGCCTAATGTAAAATTGTGGGAAAGAGCCAGTGTTGAAAATCGTGGTATTGTCTTTCCTATGGTGAAATCAGGTGAGAAAAATGCACAAGGGTATGATATCGGTAATGATATCACTGCAGATATCGCCATCCGTAAAGCGATTAACTATGCCCTTAACCGCCAATTACTGGCAGAGCAAGTATTAGATGGATATGCAGTTCCTGCTTATACCGGCGTAAAAGGATTACCTTGGGATCAAACCGAGGCCGCATTTAAAGATGGTGATATTGAAAAAGCCAAACAAATTCTTGATGATGCGGGTTGGAAACTCAATAAAAATGGCATTCGAGAAAAAGACGGTCTAGAAGCGAAATTAACACTCTGGTACACCAGTGGTGATGCAACTCGTCGCGATTTAGCTGAATCAATTCGTGCGTTAGTGCAACCTCTTGGCATTCAAATGGATCTTAAGTCAGGAAGCTGGGATACCGTAGAGCGTTATATGCACTCAAACCCGACTTTGTTTGGTTGGGGAAGTCTTGATCCGATGGAGCTCTATCATCACTATAGTATGAATGCCGCAGGTGTGGGTTACTATAATCCTGGGTATTATAAAAATCCTGCCGTTGAAAAGCATTTACAAGCAGCATTAGATGCACCGACATGGCAACAAGCGGTCCCACATTGGCAAGCGGTAGAGTGGGATGGTAAAAATGGCGTCGGTATCAAAGGTGATGCTGCTTGGGCTTGGTTAATGAATATTCAGCATACTTACTTAACCGATCCTTGTGTTGATTTAGGTACTGGCGCTCCGGAAATTCACGGTTCATGGTCATTATTAAATAGCGTAGATACTTGGAAGTGGACTTGTCAGTAATACGTCAAACAGTAGGATTTTTCCTGCGATTATTATGCCTGCTGCTGGTAACAACAGCAGGTGTTTTTATTTTATTAAGTTTTTCGCCGATTGATCCGATCAAGGCCTATATCGGTAGTGATTTGCTAAACGTTCCGCCTGAGCAGTATCCGCTGATAGCGGCTCGCTGGGGGATGGATCAGCCACTATGGATGCGTTTTTGGCTCTGGTTTAGCCAGATAATCCAAGGTGATTTTGGTTATTCCATGCTCTATAACATGCCGGTTATTGATGTTATTCGCCAACGGGCAGGGCCTTCGTTTATCCTGCTTTTTTCTGCGTGGCTATTTTCAGGTGTAATAGGGGTGTTAATGGGGTTAGTGGCAGGACGATATCTTAATCGTTGGCCTGATAGGATCATCTCAACCCTCTCTTATTTGCTGGCCTCATTACCGACTTTTTGGGTTGGATTGCTGTTGTTATCGCTGTTTTCGGTAACGTTACACTGGGCACCCATTTGCTGTGCATGGCCGATGGGCAGTAGTGCTGAAGCAGCCACATTGGGCCAACGTTTTTCGCATCTTATTTTACCTATGATAGCGTTAGGATTATTAGGTACAGGTAATATCGCACTGCATACTCGCGCAAAAGTTGCTGAAGTGATGGGCAGTGAATTTATTCATTTTGCTAAAGCCCAAGGTGATAAAGGTTGGGCTATGATGCTTTTTCATGTTCTACGTCATGCCATTACTCCCGCACTTTGCTTACAGTTTGCATCAATTGGTGAATTGTTAGGTGGTTCATTATTGGCGGAGAAGGTTTTTGCTTATCCGGGATTAGGGCAAGCGACAGTAGATGCCGGATTGCGTGGGGATATCCCCCTATTAATGGGGATTGTTGTATTTAGCACAATTCTCATTTTCTTTGGAAACAGTATCTCTAACTACTTGTTACGACGAATTAATAAAGGAATTTTGCGCGACTTATGATTTACGATCCCAATAAGCCTTTATTTAGACTGCTATTTGTCTCAATCGTATTAGTGGGGCTGATTATTTATGGCTTATCTGTTTCTCATACTGATATTGTGATGGATTTTTTAGCTAGAAACCAAGCGCCATCTACTCAGTACTGGTTTGGCACGGATAATTTAGGCCGTTCACTGTGGTTACGCTGTTTTCAAGGTATGTTAAGTAGCTTAAATATCGGTGTAACTAGTGCTGTTGTCAGTGGTGCTATTGCTTTGATATTTGCTGGGATCTCCTCCATTAATCGCCATTGTGATTTATTGGTCAGAGGGGTGGTTGATGCCTTGTTAGCATTACCTCATTTACTGTTATTGATCTTGATCTGTTTTACTTTAGGTGGGGGACAGCAAGGTGTTATCTGGGCTGTTGCATTAACCCATTGGCCCAAATTAGCCCTAATTTTACGTGGTGAAATTCAACGTATTCGTGAAGCAGATTATGTGATGCTATCTCGCCGTATTGGCAATACACCTTTTGAGTGTGTGAAAAAACACTATATCCCAATGTTATTACCGCAATGGATTGTAGGAACGTTGCTTATGTTTCCACATGCGGTATTGCATAGTGCTGCGTTGAGCTTTTTAGGTTTTGGACAAGCAGCGCATGAGCCTTCTCTAGGATTGCTATTAGCGGATGCCTTACGTTATTTAAGCACCGGTGCTTGGTGGATGGTGTTTTTTCCCGGATTAATTTTAATGTGCTTGGTATTGATATTTGATCAATTTGCTAAAGCCATGCAGCAACTATGGTTAAGAGGGGCAGGATGTTAAGTTTTGAACAGCTTTCCATTGATATTGCGCAGTTTCGTTGGTTAGGAAAGCGCACTTGGCAGCCTTTATTAAAATCTATTTCTCTTGATATTAAACCTGGCAAAATGCTGGCTTTAGTGGGGGGGAGCGGTGAAGGTAAAAGTTTACTCCTGCAAAGTGCATTGGGACTATTACCTGCTAATATGCGAACCCGAGGCACAATTAAACTTAATGGGCATCCGTTAACCGAGCGAGAGCTTATTGCTTATCGTGGTAATACTTTTTGCTATATTCCCCAAGGTGTAACAGCGCTTAATCCGTTAATTAGCATTGGTGAACAACTGGGCCGTTCAGCGCGGTTAAGTGGTGCTGATATCACCTATGAAGATATTAAACACCAATTTGGTTTATATCACCTCTCTAGCTCGTTAGTGAAAACTTACCCCGCAAAATTATCGGGGGGAATGGCTAAACGAGTACTCGCCTGCAATGCAACATTATCTAATGCACAATATATACTGGCTGATGAGATAACATCATGGCTTGATGATGAACACGCTTGTTTATTGCTAGAGCATTTAAAAGAGTTATGTCACCAAGGTAAATCAGTCCTATGGGTCACCCATGATTTAGCTTTGGCTGCTCGTTATGCCGATACCATTGCTGTGTTGAGGCAAGGGGAGCTAAATGAGATAGTCGCTGCTAAAGCGCTTTATCATCATGGTGGGAGTGAGTGGCTAAAAACATTGTGGAATGCACTGCCTGAACAGCAGTTTTTAGATCTACAAGAGGGGGCTTGCAACCCATACTCATATTGAGTAGTGATAGATTATCTTCTTTATATACCTTTTTCTCTTAGAGAACCCTATTTTTGAGGTTATTTTTATGCCACTTTTAGCGCTACAACAACTCTCTGTGCAACAAGCCGGTAAGATGTTATGGCATGATCTCTCTTTTTCATTAGAGGCAGGAGAGCGCTTAGGCATTTCTGCGCCAAGTGGTAGAGGAAAAACAACGTTAGGTCGCGTATTAGCACAATGGCAAATGCCGACTAGTGGGCAAATTCTTTTTAATCAGCAACCTCTGCCTAAAAAAGGTTATTGTCCCATTCAACTGGTTCCGCAACATCCTGATAAATGTTTTAATCCATTTAGAACAACCGGAGAGAGTGTACGTGATGCATGGGTGCCTGATAGCCTGTGGCTTGAAAAATTGATGATAGAGCCAGAGTGGTTAACCCGTAGGCCTAATGAGTTATCAGGAGGAGAATTGGCACGTATTGCATTACTACGAGCACTTGATCCTCGAACACAATTATTAATTGCAGATGAAGTGACTGCACAATTAGATGCTCAGATCCAAGCCAAAATTTGGCAAGTATTAATCGATGAAAGTCAAAAACGTCCTTTAAGTTTAATTATCTTTAGTCACAATAAAGCCTTACTAGAAAAAGTATCTACCAGAATATGGTGGGTAGATAAGGAAAAAACATGTTGATAGTAAAAAGGATACTGGAGCGATTTTAATAAAAAAAAGCTTCCTGTATTTTGAAATATAGGAAGCAAACTATTACTACTAATTATAATAATAATAAGGAATTAAAAACGATATGTATAACCAATACCCATATGAATATCTTGATTACGATAAGGGGTCATTTGCCAATTTGTTGTCGTATTAACAGATGACTGTTTATCTAGTTGGTAAGTTAGCCCTACACTAGCAAATGGACGCTGTGCTAACTGTTTTTTGTTGTCGTTATAGTTAATTTTTTGCTGGCCTAGATAATCAATATCACTTTGGAAGTCACCTTGGTGATGTGATAAATGCCATAATAAACCCGCTTTGCTGTCCAGTTTGAGTTTGGCATTGACCGTATACTCTATTCCTAATCCTATTTTTGCAAGCAATGAATGTGCATTAAGTTCTTGATAATGGGCTGCAAATTTAGCCCCTTGTGTTTCGCTATAAGCAGAGCGTGATGTTTGATTAAAAGTAAGTCCTGCAAAAGGCGTTACAGTGATAAGGTTATTGAGTGTGTAAGGATAATATCCTTGTAAATCAATATAATAACCGGAGATCTTTGCGTGGCCTTTACCCGCTTCGGTATTATCTAATATTGGTCTTTTAATCGTGACTTTGCGGTTTACATATGCCCCTTTTAATGAAAGATGTAATGCATTGCCATTTGAGGTTGGGTTTAGTGACGGGATTAAATCAACGCTAAAACCAATTAACGGTAAAGGGTATCCTTGATATTCATAGCCTGTCGGTAAGGAAGAGTAGCTATCGCTATCAATAGCAAGACCAACCACTAATGGTGTTTGATTGATATCAAAACGATAAGCTCCACTAATGCCCGTTTGTATAGCGTTGGCTTTATCAATATTTTGATAGTGTGTGAAGCCACTAAGACATGCTTTTTCAGTACCGACAGAACAGGTGGCGGAAGCGAGATAGCGCAATTGACCTTGTTGCATATCGATAAGTTTATAGCCATTTTCAGCCATTAATTGCATGGATTTATAGCTGTTTTCTACATCGATTGGTTTGCTGATCGCTGTCGATGATTTTGCTGTTTCTTTCTCTTTTACCTTTTCTTTAGCCTGTTGTACTTGTTCATCTTCTACAGGGGGAAGTTCTTTATCAGCTTGCAGTCTGGCTAGGCGCTCTTGCTCTGCCTTTTCTTGCTCAGCGTGCAGTCTGGCTAGGCGCTCTTGCTCCGCTTTTTCTTGCTCAGCTTGCAGTCTGGCTAGGCGCTCTTGCTCC